>CANRGW010000036.1 GCA_947630205.1 uncultured Bacilli bacterium | reverse complement strand
TAACACATACAAAAATTAAATAATTAGGATACCAAATATAAGTTATTAAAGACTTTAATAATTCATGAACATAAGAACTATCAAAAAGTAAAATTGAACCTAAGTAAAAAAGCGAAAGAATTAAAAAAGAAAATTTTACAACTTTACTTTTAAATTTATTATTACATATTAAAATAGCAAAAAAACAAAGCGCTAAAACTATACTAATAATAATTACACTATCAAACATAAACTCCTCCTAATAACTTTCTACTCCCATAAGCTCTAATATATATACAGTTTGATGTTCTTTATCATCTTTAGTACATGTAATTAAAGTTAAAGTAGTTTTTTCAGGATTACGATAGATACTTAAAGCACCATCTTTATTTTCATTATAAATATTAACTATTTTATATTTATAAACCTTACTTTTATAATAAACTTTTGCTAAATCACCTAATTCTAATTTATATAAATTTTTAAAATAAGCAATGTTACTATTTCCAGAATGACCTGCTAAGATAAAATTACCACCAACTACATCAGGAAAATCCGATAAATCTAAAATTTCAACATGGAAATTAACATTATTATAATATGACTCTTTCGGAAGTAAACCTTGTCTTAAACTAATTTTATCAATTTCTAAAAAAGCAATATAATTAGGAGTTGACGTTTGCTCTTCATGAGGAACATTGGTATCACTTTCAACATAATCAACATCAATATTAACCTCTAAACTATTTAAAGACGTTTGTTCTTTGAATATTTTAGATTGAATATCATTGTAAACTTCATTACTTACTTCTAATATTTCGTTATAATGAAAAAGAATTAAGGATATGATTATTAAGAGAGACCCTACTATAATTAGTATGGTCTCTTCTTTTTGTTCTTTATTGTTGTTTCTTGTAGACATAGTAACCAACCACTCCTAAACCGAATATCATGAAAATTGATGAAATTATTAATATATACTCAGAATAATCTAATGAAGTTTTTGGTACTTCCACTTCATTTGGAATTTCAAAAGTTTGTGTTTGAGCAGTATCTTTTACTTCAATCGTGACATCTTTTTCTGCTTTTTTATAACCACTTGGGGCTTTTGTTTCCTTTAAAGTATATTTTCCAACTGGCATATATTGGAAACAAGTTGCAGAAGTACTAGATGTAAATCTATTATAAAGTTTTCCCTTAGCATCATATATTTCAAATTCGGCTCCAGCAAGATTTTTATTATTGCCACTTACTTTTTGTAAACAAACTTCAATTGGAGCATCTTTCATATCTAAAGAAGTACTAGCCCGACCATTTTCATCAATCGTAAATTCAATTGACTCAGCAGTAGCATAACCATCTGGGGCTGTTTCTTCAACCAAGGTATACTTACCAGGTTCTAATTCAAGTTCGTGAGAGTCTTTTCCAAATTCACATGATGAAGTCCATTCATCAACAACTTTGCCATTTGCATCTTTAACAGTTAATTTAGCATCTTCAACACAACCACCTGTTGCTAAATCCGATTTAGTAATAACAGTACCTGGCTTGTTTTCAATAAAGGCAACATTTTCCAAATTTTTATAACTTACCAAATCAAGGTCAACAACCGTAATACCAAGTTCATCAGTATCTAACTCTTCCGATATATCATCAACACTTACATCCCCGACTTTAATTCGGTAATAAACATTATTTTTAATATAATTAGCAGGGGCTCTTGTTTCAACAATATAGTAATATCCGACTGGTAACTGAGATGGTTCTGTACAATAAATTCCTTCATTCGCTTCTTGACTATAAGATGTAAACTCTTCATAAACACCACCTACAACACTTTGTAAAGTAATATTGGCTCCATCTAAGGTTGCATTTTTATTACCACTTTCTATTTTTCTTATACATATTCTTGTTGGCATATCGTTATAATGAATGGCAACAACTTGACCATCTTTTTCAATTTTAAATTCTTTCATAGTTGTATTATAAGTATAACCAGCAGGAGCAGAAACTTCTTGAATATAATAAGTACCTAAAGGTAAACTAAGTTCTGTTGGTTCTGTATCTGTTTCAAATTCTTTTAAAACAGTTTCTTTATCAGCAGCATAAATAACAAATTCAGCGCCTTCAAAACATGGATTAGAACCTCCACATATATCACTTTGTTTGCTATCATAAACTTGAATAGCATTATTACCTTTTTCACTATTAGTTTTATAAATATATACTTTACCAGTAGAGTCATTAAGAATTTGTAAATTTGCTTCAACTGGTATAGAACCACTATCAACACCTATTAAATACTGTGTACCACTATAAGAAGCATTTGCTTGATATACATAAACATTTGAGGCTTCTGATGGAATAGTTGCTTGTACATTAGCTAAAACTCCTTTGGTAGGAATATCTTTTATTGTATAAGTATAACCAATAATTAAATCACCTTTTTTTACTTCAACTCTTGAAACATTAGTTAATTGATTTCCAGATAAATCATAGAAAACTATTTGATACTCATTTTCTGTTTTATATTTGAAATTATCATTATTTGCTAAAATCGTAACAGTTAATACTTTACCATTTTCAGTCCATACATCACTTCCTGATTTAACTCCAAATTCTGGAAGTGCTTCTGTATCTGATACAACAACATCATCTTCTCTTAAGGTATAATACCAATCAATTAAGCGATTAATTCTTTTCTTTACAAGAGTTGTACTATTATTCTTTTTGTATGTTCCAGCACTTTCAGCAGTATCACCTGGTGCTAAATAAGTACTCTTAGAACCGCAATCGTGATTACTTCCTGTTCCTTTATAACAACCACTTGTTATATTATAAGTACTTGTTTTATTCCAATTAAGTCCCCAAGGCTTATCATTGGCATTATGAAAATATAAATATTTAATTGTACCTACACTTTTAGTTGTTCTATATCTACTATTGTTTTTATTTCCAGCAATAGCATTCCAAATTGATGCTTGCGTTGCTGTCATAGCCTCTTGAACATCTAAAGTATCAAACAAATAAGCATTATACTCTTCTTCCCCTATTCCTTTTTTTATTCTTTCTTTAAGTTCAGCAAGTGGTATATAAGGATAAGAATTAGTCAAAAGTCCTATTAAATTGCTTTTATGATTTTTAATGGCTTTAACCGAAGTCTTTTCAATTGAAACCTTTTTATAATATTTACCTTGACTTGTTTTAGCAATCCATTTACCTTTATGAGCACAGTAAACTATTTGTCTTTTACCAGAAACAGATTTAGCATCTCCACTTTTTAACAAAATAGTTCCACTTGGATCACTGTTATTTGTTATAAAATGATGAGATAACATATTTCTTCTTATATAACGATATTTTGAATTATCAACTTCCTCAGTTGATGCAATAGGAAGAACAGTTGCTGAATAAGATTTTTTTACTAAAACAATTCCAACTGAAAAAACTAATATTAAAATTGGAATAATAATTGCTAATTGTTTATTTTTCATAAGTACCTTCTTTCTACTATAAATAAATTATAACATTATTTCTTTTTTCAAGGCTTTTTCTTTTACTTCATCAGTTATACTACCTTCAACATCAATGTTATTAGGAGTACACAAAAAAATTCCTGTTCCAAGTTTTTGTAAACCACCATTAATAGCATATAAAGTTCCACTTAAAAAATCCACTATTCTTTTTGCTTGATCAGGTGTTACTCTCTTTAAATTTACAACAACGGCATTACGTTTTTTCAAATAATCTGCTATTTGTTGACTTTCAGAATAAGCCCGTGGTTCAAATAAAATCATTTTACTTGAACTAGAATTGTTCATAAATGCCTCTCTTGAAACATTATAATATTCATCTTCATTTATTTTACAATTTTCTTTTACATCATCATCGTCATCATTATTATTACTATTGCCACCAAAAAAACCTTTAAGTTTATCCATTCCCATTATATTCCTCCTATTGTCAAATATAATTTTAAGATAAAATAAAGGTTTTGTCAATTAAATTGTTTCAATTATAAAATTTTCTATAATTTTAAGTATCTCATCCCGCCCAATTTTATTAACACTTGAGAATAAAACTAAATCATCTCCAATTGCTAAATTAAGGGTATCTTTAATAACTTTTAAGTTATGCTCTTTTCTAGAAGTTGAAACTTTATCAACCTTAGTTAAAACAATTGTAACTGGTATATTATAATATTTTAAAAACTGATACATTAAAACATCATCTTCTGTTGGCTTAATCCGAAAATCAACTAACATAAAAACTCGTTTCATCTCTTCGCGTTTTTCTAAATATTCTTCAATCATCATCCCCATTTTCTTTTGTTCATCATGATTTACTGCAGCATAGCCATAACCAGGTACATCAATTAAATAAAATGTATCATTAACAAGATAAAAATTCAAAGTTTGCGTTTTTCCAGGTCTTGATGAAATTCTTGCTAAACTTTTTTGATTTAAAATAGTATTTATAAAACTACTTTTTCCAACATTACTCCGACCAACTAATAAAAACTCTGGTTTACCATCTGTTGGATATTGACTTCGTCTTACAGCTATAATATCTAACTTAGCACTACTTATTTTCATCATTTTCCCCTCTTTCTTTATATTCTTTACATAACTTATCCAAATCTTTAATGATATCATTAGACTCTTCCATGGTTTTAATCCGAGCCCCACTTGCAAACTTATGACCACCACCATTATAATTTACAAGAAGTGTATTGATAACTGGTCCTCTTGACCTAACCGAAACACGAATATTTTCATTTTTAACATCTTCTGTAAAAAAGGTCCATACTAAAACTTCATTTATATAATTAAAATTATTAATCATATTACCAGGACTTGCTGCATCGACTTTATATTTATCAAGAATTTCTTTAGTTAATCTTATATAAGCAACACCATTTTCTGTAACTTCTAAATTTAAACCAATATACCCTTCTAATTTAACTTCACTTAAAGGTCTTAAATATAAAGGTTCATATAATTTATCTATTTCCAATTTATATTCTTGCACCATTTTAGCAACTTCTAAAAAAGTTTTACCAGTTGAATTATTAAACATAAAACGATTAGTATCACTTACAATACCAAGATATATTTTACCAGCAATATTTTTATCCATTAATAGTTGAGTTTCATTTATAAGTTCTAAAACTAATTCCGAAGCCGAACTAGCCTTATCATCAATATATTCAATATCTCCATATTTTTCCACAAAAGGATGATGATCAATTTTAACAATTTTTTTATAATCAGCAAGATTTACACCATCAATTCTCCTTATATCAGGGGTATCTAAAACAATAAGTAAAGCATTTTCTATTTTATCTATCTTATCTAATTTACCAAAATAAGAAAAACGGTTACTTCCACTTCCTACAGCATAAACTTTTTTCTTAGGAAAAGTAAGCAAAATACTATCATGTAAGGCCATAACACTAGCCATAGCATCAGGATCTACCCCTACATGTCTTGCTAAAACTATATTATCATACTCCTCTATTAATTTATAAATATCACTATACATATAATCATCCTAACTATTTCATTAATTCAAAAGTATCACGGGCAATCATTAATTCTTCATCAGTTGGTATTACATAAACTTTAATTGCTGAGTCGCTTGTTGAAATTTTTTGAACTTTACCCCGAATATTATTTTTTTCATCATCAAGTTTTACACCTAAAACTTCCAAAGCCTCCATTACATCTTTACGAACAGAAATACTATTTTCACCAATTCCAGCAGTAAAGACAATGGCATCACATCCACCTAACTCAACATAATATTTAGCAATATAATCAACAATTCTTCTAACAAACATTTTTTCTGCTAAAAGACAACGCTTATTTCCTTCTTTAATACCTGCTTCAATATCACGAGAGTCACTTGAAACACCACTAATACCAAGTAAACCACTTTCTTTATTCATTACAGTATCAATTTCTTTTGGAGATAAATTTAATTGTTGCATCATATAAGGAATAATCGTTGCATCAATATCACCACAACGTGTTCCCATTATAAGTCCTGCATTTGGGGTTAATCCCATAGATGTATTTATACATTTTCCATTTAAAACAGCACTAATACTAGCCCCATTTCCAATATGACAAGTAATTAACTTTGTATCTTCACGGTCTAAAATTTCATTCATTTTTTGACTTATATACTTATGACTTGTTCCATGAGCCCCATATCTTCTAATTTGATATTTAGAAGCCCATTCATAAGGAAGTGCATATAAATAATTTTCTTCCGGAATAGTTTGATGGAATGCTGTATCAAAAACAACCGTTTGTAAAGCATTAGGAACAACTGCTTGGGCTGCTCTTATACCAGTTATTGCTGCTGGATTATGAAGAGGTGCAAGTGTTGATAATTCATTAATTTTTTCAATAACTTCTTCTGATGCTACAACTGATTTATCAAAATATGAACCACCTTGAACAATTCTATGTCCAATTCCCGCAATATCATCTAAACTATCTACTATTTTATTATTGATAAGTTCTTCTACTAAAAGTTCAAAAGCTCTCTTATGATCTTTTAATTCGACTTTTTTTTCTATTTTTTCCCCATTTAATTTAATGGTATATAAACTCCCTTCCATTCCAATACGTTCAAAAACGCCACTTATTAATACTTCTTCTGCTGGCATTTCATACATTTGAAATTTAAGTGATGATGAACCAGCATTTACTGATAATATCTTCATATAACTTCTCCTTTTCTTTAGTAATTATACAATAAAATTAAAAAAAATAAAACCATTATATAATAGTTTTAATCAGAAAATTAAAAAAATTGGCGGAGCAGGAGGGATTCGAACCCTCGCACCAGTTTTATCCGATCTACTCCCTTAGCAGGGGAGCCTCTTGAGCCTCTTGAGTACTACTCCAAAGTGAACATATTTATAATACCAAAACTTAAAACCATTGTCAATTTAATTTCGCTTTTTTTTATGAATTTATCGTTCGACAAAATAATAAGGAGTCAAAAAACTCCTTAAAATTATTTAAATAAATTACATATTTGAGAAATAGATTGGGGAATAGAATCAACTATTTTTTTATAAACAACAGGATTATTTTTTAATTCATTAATTAACAACACATCCGTTTTAATAATTCTCTCTTCCCTTTTTTCTACAGAACTATAAGGTTCAAGTCCAACTAAAAAATCAATACTTACTTTAAAATAAATTGATAAAGAAATTAAAACATCAACCGATGGTTGTCTCGAACCATTTTCATAACAAGATATACAAGATTTTGTTACATTCAAAATATATCCTAAATCATCCTGTGTCAATCCTTTTTCATACCTTAATAATTTTAATTTTTCCCCAAAAGTCATAACATCACTACTCCATACTATATTGTAGACGATATATGCAAAATAGTAAAGAATTTTTTTAGTATTAACTTTCTGATACTATTTCTCTAATTTGTTCTTTGCTTTTCATAGTTGACAAAAAAGTTATATTTTCTGCTATTACATCTGTTAATTTTCTCTTAATTCCATCTTTTTCATAAAATTCAACTTGAATACGTCCACGAACGCCAATTAAATCACCTTTAGAACAATATTCATTGACATTTTGAGCAAAATTATCCCATAAAACACAATCAATAAAATCAGTATGATAATTGCCATCAGTTCCCTTAAATCTTCGATTGACAGCTAAAGTAACCCGAGATACTTTCTTACCATTTTCTCTTTCTATTATTTCAGGATTTTTGACTAATCTACCAACTAACATTACCATATTAATCATTAAAACCTCCTTTCAAATCCACTATAGCGAAGATAACTTAAAATTGCAAAAAGATAAAATGCCCTAGGAAAATAAATATTTCTAAAAGATAATTAAAATAATTAAAAAAATTTGTTTAAGACTTTTTCTTTTATTAAGAAAAAAAATCCTTGAAAACTTTAATTTCAAAGATTAAAAATTTTACATAATTTTACATCACAATACTTGTTTAATTAATCTATTTAACTCAACAGCATATTCAACTGGCAACTCTTCTTTAAACTTATCAATAAAACCTAATATAATTAATTCCATAGCCTTTTCATAACTAATTCCCCTACTCATTAAATATAAAAGATTTTCTTCACTTATTTTAGAAACTGTTGCTTCATGATAAATATTACTACTAGAATTATTATTAATGTTAACCGGATAAGTATCACTTTTACTTTTTGAGTCTAATATTAAAGTATCACATTTTAAACTTGCTTCTGAATTAGTTGCACTTTTATTAATTGCAATTTTTCCCCGATAAGTAGCATTACCACCATTAAGGGCTATACTTTTAGAAATTATTTTACTTTTCGTATTTTTACCAATATGTATCATTCTACTTCCTGTATCTTGAAATTGATTAGTAGATGCTAAACTTACAGTAATACAAGTACCACTTGCATTATCCCCTTTTAAAATACAAGCCGGATATTTCATCGTATTTAAACTTCCAATATTACCATCAATCCATTCCATAACCCCATTTTCCATAACCATAGCCCTTTTAGTTACTAAATTATTAACATTAGTTGCCCAATTCTGAACTGTGGAATAACGACATTTACTATTTTTTCCAACAAAAATTTCAACAACAGCCGCATGTAAACTAGATGAACTATAAGTTGGAGCAGTACACCCTTCTATATAATGTAAACTACTATTATCTGAAACAATAATTAAAGTTCTTTCAAATTGACCCATTTTCGGACTATTAATTCTAAAATAACTTTGAAGTGGTCTATCTAATTTAGTATTTTCAGGAACATAAATAAAACTACCTCCCGAAAAAACACATGAATTTAAAGCCGCAAATTTATTATCACCATTTGGTACTAACTTTCCAAAATACTTTTTAACTAAATCTGGATATCTTTTTATAGCATCATCTATTGAAGTAAAAATAACCTTTTTATCTTCTAATTCTTTTAACATATTATGATATATTACTTCACTTTCATACTGAATACCCATACCATCCAATTTAGGAGCACTTTCAATAACTCCTAAAGGTTTAAACTCATCTCGTATTTTACAAGAAACTTTTCCCCAGTCATCAACCATTTCATCTTGTACACTTTTATAATATATTACCTTGTCATAATCTATTTCATATTTAGGACCAAAATCCGGATCCTTTAATTTCAAAAACTTTTCATAACTTTGAAGTCGATAATTTAAAAAATACGCACTTTCTCCTTTTAACTCAGATATTTTCTTTATATTATCTAAGTTTAATCCTACAATTTCTATTTTAATCACCTTGTTTCTTTTTACTTTTTTGTTTCTTATTTTTTCTTCTTTTAATTTTTAAAATAAGTTCCGTTACAAATAAATCAATAAAGAAAGAACCTACTAACAAAAATAACAATGTAAAACCAAGTGTTGCATATAAATTCCAAAGAGCATTATCAAAAATAGCTAAAATATCTAAATAAGATGTATTATAAAAACAAATAACATCAAGAGACGTTAAAATAATCGTAAATATTAAAGCCTCTTTTAAATAAATAGTTTTCCGTCTTTTCTTATCACTTTTGCTTTTAGAAGTTGGTAATAATCTTCCTGTTAAACTCTTTAAAATTATTGCATCTTCATCTTTTGCTTCTAAAACATTACCTTCTTTAATTGCTAATTTTTGAGCCTTTTTTTCTTCTTTCTGCTTTTCTTTTATTGCCTTTAACTTCTGTTTTTCTTCTTTTCTTTTCTTCCTATCCTGTTTTAATAATTTTTTCTCTTTTTTCTTATCACCACGAGATATTCTTTTTATTCTTATTCTTTCTTTCAGACGATTAAAAGTGTTCTTAAAGAAATCTTTAATCTTAATAACTAGCATTTTAAGAACTTTAAAGATTTTTACAACAATATTTCTAAATTTAATTAATAAACTTAAAAAAATCAGTTTTAGTTTTTTTAAAAAATTTCTAACTTTCTTTTTCTTTTCTTCTTCTAATTTAAGTTCTTTTTCTCTTTTTAATTCTTGCTTTTTCTTTTTTGTTTCTTGTTTTTTTATAGTCTCTAATTGTTCTTTTTTCGTATCATTTATTACTTTTTCACGAACTTTGTTGTAATTACTTTTTCTTTTTTTAGGTGTATTGGCATTATTATTTTTATTGGTTTGATTGTTTTTGTTAGTTTGACTATTTTTATTATTTTGATTAGAAGTTACTTTTTTAGCATTTGAATTTTTTGAATTAGAATTTTTTTTATTATTTAAATTTTTATTCTTAGGAGTGTTTTTGTTAATTTGATTATTATTGGGTTTCTTATTAGTAGTTTTTTTACTATTGACATTTTTTTTAGAATTATTAGGCTTAGTTATGCCACTTTTCTTTAACTCTGTTTGAATATTTTTCTTTGTATTAGCCATATATTATCACTCCCAACAACGTATATTATATAAGAAAAAATATTAATTGACAAGTAATATAAATAATGTTAAACTAAAATTGTTTTAGGGGATTAGTTTAATGGTAAAATAGGGGTCTCCAAAACCTTAGATGGGAGTTCGATTCTCTCATCCC
>CANRGW010000035.1 GCA_947630205.1 uncultured Bacilli bacterium | reverse complement strand
AGTAACAATGTTACCATTTCCAATTATAAGAGGATTAATTCCTTGCTTATTTAAACTTGCTTTACTACTTTCAACTGTTTGATTTAAATAATTACCTATTTCTTCTAATTGTTCTTCTTTCGAAGATGAACTACCATCCATATTATAATATTTGGAAATATTTTGAATTATATATTTAATTGGTTCTGATAAAGCCGTTGCGGTTTCAGAACGTTTAACGGCACCATAGATAATTATTTCCGGATTATCTTTTGGAAACATCAAGGCAATACTTCTGATAACATTTTTATCACCGGGTAAATAACCTTGGCCATTCGTACTAGCAATTTGAGCCGTTCCCGTTTTACCAATTATGTCATATCCTTCTAAATAGTAACCATGTCCGGCTCCATCTGGATCATTAATGGTATGCCACATTAAATTTTTCATATATTCAACAGTTTCAATTGATGCAACTCTTCCTAAACTAGTTCGTTTATTTTCAATTACTTCGCCATTACTTTTAACTATTTTAGAAACAATATAAGGATTTAACTCTTCTCCATCATTAGCAATTGTGGTTAAGGCTTTAATTTGTTGCAATGGAGTTGTTGTTATACCTTGACCAAAAGCCGCATTAAAAACTTCGGTTTCATAACGGAAACTAATTTTACCGCTGGCTTCATTTGGAAGATTAATTCCTGTTTTGGTTCCAAAGCCTAGTTTTTTTAAATAATCTTTTAAAGTATTCGCATCTAAATATTTATCCATAATGTTTACAACCCCTGTATTACTTGAATAAATAAAACCCTGATCAAAACTAATTCTTCCCCAACCTACTCGGTTCCAGTCTCTTATAACTGTATTATCTTTCGTAGTAAAACTACCGGATTGATAAGTATCGCTTCCTTTATAAACCCCGGCTTCAAGTGCTGCCATATAAGTATATATTTTCATCGTACTTCCTGGTTCAAAAGCAACACTTGAATTCGAATCCATGTAATTAGTAATATCACGTATATTAGGGTCAAAACTAGGAGCCGTTGCGTAACCTAAAATAGCACCTGTTTTCGCATTAGCAACAATAACATCAATTTCATCATAATCATAATTTTTATAAGAATTATTAATGGCTTCTTCAACAAAGAATTGAACACTATTATCAATTGTCAAATGAATATCTGAGCCATCTTCTTTTTCTTCCGTCATTTCTTTCGTTCCTGAAATTTTATAACCTCTTAAATCTTTTTGATAAACTGTTTTTCCATTAGTTCCTGTTAATTCATCATTATAAGATTTTTCAAGTCCCAATTCCCCTTGCATGCTACCATCTTCATTAAGTTTAGCATAACCGATTAAATATGATAAAAATTCTCCATAAGGATAATATCTTTTCGTTGTTTCTATAAAATCAATACCTGGTAACTTGGTTGCCAAAATAGTATCTTTTTCTAATTCTGTTAAGCCACGCCCTTTAGGACCAAATTCCGTTTGATAAACTCCTTCTTTATTTAAATAACTTAAAACAGTATCATATTCCATATTTAAAATAGAGGATAAAACTAAAGCCGTATTCTCTTTATCAACAACATGTTCAGGATTTTTTTCATCAGTTGTTCTTTTCGGATCAAGATAAGCAATTAAGGTGTAACTAGAAACATCCTGAGCCAAAATATTATTAGAATTATCAAATATCGTTCCCCGATTGGCCTTTAAAATAATTGTCTTAGTCGTTCTTTTTGAAGCAAGTTCTTGAATATCGATGTTATCAATTTTTGGCGATAAAGCAATATAAGAAACCCTCCCTATTAAAACAACAAACAAAAAAAGAGCGAATATTAAAAGTAAATTGCTTATTTTAACTCTACTCTCTTTCTTCATATATCCTCCTCTATCAAGAATAACTAATCAATGTTTTTGATATTATCATTATTATATACTAAGCCCTCATCTTGAATAACCTTTTGAATATTTTCAAGACTTGCTAATTCATTAATTTTCATTTCTAAACTTTCATTAGCCTTTTCTTGTGTTTGTATCTCTTTCTTTATTTTTTCAACTTCATAGTTAACTTCTGATAAAGTTGATTTTTCAAAAACAATCATAAGTGGAGATAAGGCAACAAGAAAAATAGTTATAGCATAAAAAAATCTCTCAAAACGTGATATCTTTACTCTTGTCTTTTTTGTTTTTTTCATCCCTATTTTATCCTTTCAATAACTCGAAGTTTACTAGAACGACTTCTTGAGTTTTCTGCTAATTCTTTCTCACTTGGAGTTATTACTTTATTATTAACTAATTTAAAGTCTGGTAAATAGTTAAGAGGAATATCTGGTAATCCTTTAACTAATTCATCAATACTTGTTACTTCTTTAAAAACATTTTTTACAATTCTATCTTCTAAAGAATGAAAAGTTATAACAGCAAGTCGACCATTTATATTTAAAAGACTTAAGGCTTTTTTAAGACTAGTCTCTAAAATATCTAATTCATGATTAACTTCAATCCTAATTGCTTGAAAAGTACGTCTGGCTGGATTTTTATCTTTTGTTTTTTTAACCGGCATACTTTTTCTTATAATTTCAACTAGTTCAAAAGTTGTCTCAATTGGTTTTTCACTCCGTCTTTTTACAATATTTCTTGCAATACTTTTAGCATAAGGTTCCTCACCATAAGTAAAAATTATTCTTGCTAAATCAGCCTCACTATATTTATTAACAACATCATAGGCTGTTAAGGTACTATCTAAATCCATCCGCATATCAAGACGAGCATCCATAAGATAACTGAACCCACGTTCTTTGACATCTAGCTGTGGTGAACTAACACCTAAATCAAACAAAATCCCATCAACTTTTTCTTGGCCAAGTTTTTTTAATTCTTCTTGCATATTACAAAAATTACTTTTAATGATTTGAAAATTAGAACCTATCTTTCCTAATTTTTCTTTACTATAATTAATAGCATTTATATCTTGGTCAAAGGCGAATAGAAAACCCCTTTTTACTCGCTTTAAAATTTCGCTGGAATGCCCAGCATATCCTAGAGTCGCATCAACGTAGATTCCCGTATCTTTCAAATTAAGGGCATTGATTGCTTCTTCTAACATAACGCTATAATGCATAAATACCTCCTAATTTGAATTAAATAAATTTGAAGAAATATTTGATAAATCATTAAAATTATCCGTCATAAACTTCTTCCAATTATCCAAAGACCAAATTTCAACACGATTTAAAACACCTACAAGCACGACTTCTTTTTCTAAAGCAGCATAGTCTTTTAAATAACTTGGAATAATTATCCGACCTTGTTTATCAAATTCCAAAGTAACAGCACCAGAAAGTAAAAATCTTGTAAAATTACGTGACTCTTTTTCTGTAAAGGATAAAGTTTTTAATTTTTCTGTTAAGGACTCCCACATTACTGTAGAATAAATAAATAAAGAACCATCAAGACCACGTGTTAAAATTATTTTATCTCCTAATTCCTCGCGGAATTTACTAGGAACAACAACGCGAGCCTTAATATCTAAATTATTATGATATTCTCCCATTAACATAAAATTCACCACTTTTCCCCACTTTTTGCCTTACTTCAATTATAATTATAATAATCTTCCTATTATTTGTAAATGTTTTTTAATCTTTTTCTAAAAATTTTACATAAAAAGTGTAAAAGACTACATACTATATTTGAAAGGATAATGATATGGACGAGATAAAAATAAGAGATTATATAATTAATAATTTTAAAGATGATGACTGTGATACAATTAAAAAAGCAATTGAAGAAAGTATTAAAGAACAAGATGAGGTTACCCTTCCAGGAATGGGAGTATTTTTTGAAATCATTTGGCAAGATGCAAGTGATGAAGAAAAAAATAATATTTTAAATAAATTAAAAAAACGTTTTCAAGAAAAAAAGAGTTAAAAACTCTAAATTTTAGTTTACATACTAATTAAAAGTTAGTATGTTTTTTTAGTTAAAAATCTTTAAGAAAACTTAAAAAGCAGCATACAAAATTGACAATATGCATAAAATATGATATAATCTACATCGTGTGGTGCATTATTCTAGTCAAATAAATGTATTGGAAGATGGGGCTAAAAATCCATCAATTGTGCTCAAAGATACTTTATATATAATGCTTCTCTTGCCCAAAGAGGGGTGTGTATATAATTTTAGATATAAGGAAAAGTTATAATGGCATATAATGTTATCCTTTTATCACATCGAATTATTAATAAGCATATGTCGTGAGTGGATACCGGGATATTATAATGGAAGATATTATAATTGAAAGAAATTCTGCAAAAGCGAATAAAGATACAATTTATTTGTTTGGGAAAACCTCTAGAATGTTTGTACTATAAGGATTGAAGTGCGGACTAAGTGGTGATCGAGTGATTAAGATTGGCAACACTTAATTGGTTCTTTTAAATAGAAATAGCTAGTGGGTAACTGCTAGTAAGAATTAGAGAAATTCAACTCGACCTAAAGCCGTAAAATTAATTTATAGTATACCACAAAAAATACCATAATTATTAGGAGTTGTGTGATGAAGAAGAATATTGATACGTGGATTATTAAAGCCTTCTTACTCACTTTTTTTATTGCCCTTATCATGAGTGGTGTTTCTAATACTATTTCTAATTATTGTAACTTTTATATTTTAATTTTAATAACAATTGTTATTATCTTAATTGGAATTATGTTTGATATTATAGGAACTAGTGTTTTAACTGCTCATGAAGCAAATTTTCATGCAATGGCGGCTAATAAAGTAAAAGGAAGCAAAGAAGCCATTAAACTTATTAAGAATAATAGTAATATTGCCAGTTTTTGTAATGATGTAATTGGTGATATCTGTGGAATTATTTCCGGTAGCATGGGAGCAATGATTGCTATTTATCTTGCAAATATTTCTAAAATTAATCCTACGATTGTTGCTTTAATAATTTCTAGTGTTATTTCCAGTATAACAGTTGGAGGGAAAGCCCTTGGTAAGCAATATGCTACCAAGAAAAGTGATAAAATTGTAACTATTGTTGGCAAAGTTTTAAATAAATTAAAATTAAATAATAGATAATGAAAAAGATTTTGAAAAGTTTAATTTCAAAATCTTTTTTTAAAAGTTTCTATTTCTTAAGAATGGTGGAAAATCATACTCTGAGTCCGAAGCATCATCGTCATCATCATCCATAATTGTAATATCTTTATTTTTACCGGCTTGTTGATCATAAATAGCATTATTCTTTGGGGCTTTTGGTTTATTAAATCCGGTTGCAATAACCGTTACGATTACTTCATCAGTTAAATTTTCATTAATAACTGAACCAAAAATAGTATTAATATCATTATTAGATGCACTTCTTACAACTTCGGCGGCTTGTTCAGCCTCAAATAAAGTTAAGTTTACACCACCCGTTATATTAATAATAGCATCAGTTGCTCCTGTAATTGAAGTTTCAAGAAGTGGTGAAGAAACTGCTTGTTTAGCCGCTTCAATAGCCCTATCTTCTCCCATGCCTATTCCAATACCAATAATAGCATCACCAGATTTTTCCATAACGGCTTTAACATCAGCAAAGTCAAGATTAACAAGTCCTACAACAGCAATTAAGTCAGAAATTGATTGCACACCACGTCTTAAGACATTATCAACTTCTTTAAAGGCTTCAAGGAGTGGCGTTGATTTATCAATTATTTCTCTTAGTCTATCATTTGGAATAACAATCAAAGTATCAACATGTTTTTTTAATTCTTCAAGACCCATCATAGCATTTTCCATACGCTTACGACCTTCAAAAGTAAAAGGTTTTGTTACAATAGCAACAGTTAAGGCTCCTAAGCCTTGGGCAATTTCTGCAACAATGGAAGCAGCCCCAGTTCCAGTTCCACCACCCATTCCACAAGTAATGAAAATCATATCAGCCCCTTTTAAGGCTTCTTCTATTTCCTTTTTTGACTCAACCGCTGACTCTCTTCCTACTTCTGGCTTTCCACCAGCCCCTAAGCCCTCGGTTAATTGTTTACCTAATTGAATTTTAACATCGGCTTTTGATTTACTTAAAACTTGATAATCAGTATTGGCAACAATAAATTCAACACCTTTAACTCCTGTTTCAATCATTCGATTAACAGCATTGCCGCCACCACCACCGACACCGACAACTTTTATTTTAGCTAACTGATCCATTTCTAATTCATTAAGCATATATCTCTTCCTCCTTAATTGCTTTCTAAGTAAGTCTTAAACTTCTCGACTAAATTATGTTCCTTACTTACCTCTTTTTTCTTCGTTGTTAATTCTTTTATTTCTTCATCGCTTAGCATAGTGCGCTTAATATCTCTAAATTCCATTTTAGCATCATAATATTTTATAAGTCCTAAACTTGCTGAATATATATTACTTCTTGCTCCAACGGTTATAATGTTGGAAACAATCTTATCACAAGAAAACTCCTGTTCTAATAAAGATGGAAATCCAACTAAATTTGTTATTCCCCCAGTTATAATTATATAACCTATTTCTCTATTTGTTAAGTTATTTATCTCATTTTTGACACTTTTTATTATTTGTAAAAGTCGGGCTTCAATTATTTGACTAACTTCAAACTGATTAACTTTTATTTCATTACCACTAACATCTATTACTTCGGTTATATCATTTTGATCAGCATAACTACTACTTGCAACAGCAAAATTCTCCTTTAAAGCATTAGCATATTTTCGATCAACTTTATATATATAACTAATATCTTTATCAATTTTACTACTACCAATTGGAATATAAGAACCTTTCAATAAAATTCCTTTATTAAATACCGCGATTTCCGTTTTCCCATAACCAAGATTAACAAGAACCCCTAATTTACTATCAGTATCTTCATTATGATTTTCAAAATAATCACCAACTACTCCATAAGTAACATCAACAACTTCAAGTCCAGCATCTTGAAACAATTTCAAATATTGATATAAAAATTCCTTTTCAATTGTTGCAACAGCACATCTTACCTCTAAACTACTAGTCGTTAAACCTTTAGGATCAACAACTTGAACTCCACTATCCGTTTCAAAAACAATTGGTTCAATATACAAAACTTCTAAATCATGTGAAATATTTTCTTTAACCGTTTTATTAACAAGTTCCTTAATATGTTTACCTGTTACAATATTATCAGTTGAAATCTCACTTGTTTCAATAGAAGAATTTGCTGAAAACAAAGGAAAATTAAGTAAAACTTCTTTAATTTCAATATTTAAATCTTTATTTATATTAGTAATAGCATCCCTTAAAGTTTCTAAAGCCAAATCATAGTCTTTAATAAAACCTTTCTTTATTCCCCTACTTTTAACTTTAGTAGATGCTAAAACATGAAACTTATCATTATTTTTTAAAGCAACAACAATTTTGATTGAATGACTACCAATATCGACACTTGTATATATCACTTTAACACCTACCTTATAATATAATTATACATGATTATATTTTTTTTTCAAGAAAAACCAGAATAACTTTCAAAAAAAATGCAATTATGAAAGAAAAACAAACCATTTTTTCTATAAATTTCAAAAAAATAAAAATATTTACTTGTCAAACAACTTAATTTATGCTATTATTGATATGTTTTCAAATGGCGAGATAGCTCAGTTGGCTAGAGCAATCGGTTCATACCCGATAGGTCGTGGGTTCGACCCCCTCTCTCGCTACCATAGAATATTAAAATAGCTTTCTAATTAAAAAAGAAGCTATTTTTTTCTATAAATTAAATTTTTCTCTAAATTTCTTACTAACTCTACGCTTCGTTTGGAAAATTAAAAGAAATATATATTATAATTATTAAAACGAAAGGAGAAAATTTATGAACCAAGAAAAAATTGGTAAATTTATTCAAACTAAAAGAAAAGAAAAAAACTTAACGCAACAAAAATTAGCTGATAAAATAGGCGTAACTGATAGAGCCATTAGTAAATGGGAAAGAGGTTTAGGATTACCTGATTATTCTTTAATAAAACCTTTGTGTGAAGCCTTAGGAATAACGATAAATGAACTTTTAAGTGGAGAAACAATTACGAAAGAAAAAGAACAACAAAAATTTGAAGAAAATCTTTTAAATACTTTAGATTATTCTGATGAAAAAATTAAACATACTAAATTTATTTACAAAATTATTTTAACAATCATTATTCTCTTTATTAGTACGATAGGTATTCTTTTTGCAATTGATGTTTCTAAAATGCGTAACATGGAACCAGTTTTCTTTAGTACTTGGGGTTTTAAATACGCACCATCTATTAATATTAAAGAAAAGGAAATCTTTTTAGCAACAAAAGAATATTTAATTTCTAAAAGTGATAATGAACCAAAACATCATTTAGAAGAAAAAGCATTTGCTACTATGAAAGTATTTTTATTAGAAGAAACTAAAAAAGATAAACTTTATTATGTTTATGCTTTAGTAAATGAAGCAAAATACTATTTAGAAAATGATGAATTAAAAAGAGATAGTGCTTCTTTAATTCCTTATAAATTTAAAATAGAAAAAATAAATGATGAATATAAAGTAACTGACTCAAGAATTCCAAGAGATGGAAATTATTATGAGGATGATATAAAAAATATATTTCCTAAAAGTGTTAGAAATAGTATAGATGATGCACAATATGATGGAACTGTTGAAAAATTAGAAATGGAAATAGAAGAGAAAGCCAAATTATATTTTCATAAATAAAAAAAGTATTAAAAGCAAATTTTTTAATACTTTTTTAAACACTTTTTGCATAAAAATCCGTTAAATCATATCCCGTAAAATCATTATTTTTTAAAACACTATACTTTATTTTTTGAAGTCTAATTCCCGCAGGATAACCATCTGTTTCATAATGACTAGCATCAGCAACCACTACATAATCATCAGAAGTATTATTATCTATAACCATAGCAACATGACTAGAATTATAAAGAACATCTCCTGCAATTAAATCTTTATAAGACGTTTTAGTTCCTTGATTTTTAATTGTCTTTGGAGTCGCATTATTAAAGCCACTACTTGATGATTTATCTAAAGCCCAACTAATATAAGAAGCGCAATCAGCCCCATTATTAATTAAAGCCTCTGTATTATATGGTTTACTAACACTATTAAAAAATTCCGTACTTAATTTATATTGTGACTTAACTTTACTATTTAAACCTAATTCCAAAACAGTTAAAGCCGAAATAACCGCTTTTTCTCTTGGAGTAACATTCTCAGTCCTCTCTTCTATTAAACTATCAACTTCTTCTGCTGTATAACCACATTTTGCCAAAGTACTAGTTTTTAAATCATATTTATTATTTTTAAATCCTTGTAACCATTCATCAAGGGCAGCATTAATTAAAGATTGATAAGTAGCACTTGTTGAAACCGTAAGACCAGACTTAATTTCTTTTAAAGTTTCACTAGCCACTTTAGCATAATCTTTATATGATAAATCAATATCCGCCTTAACTAACGTAATTGAATTTGTAATTCTTGTTATATCCGGAAGACTTTCATTAATTTGTTTTTCAACATTTTTAACTTTTTCATTCCAAGTTTCAACATATGATGTATAAGGATTACTTTCAAGAGGATCAAGAGATGTCCAATTATCTCTTTTATTTTTATAGTCTTTTAAAGTTTTAACATTTGTTTTATGTGTTTCAATTAAATTTAAAACATTAGCAAGTTTTTCAATATAGACTAATTGCTTTTCCACTTCATCTATACTAATTGTTAAATTACTAGCTAACTTCGTAGCCGACTCTCCCGAAAAAGTTCCTTTAAGTGTAGATACAAAAGAAGTTAATTCCTTAGTATCAGCACCTACACTATTGCCTTTTTCCGTTAATTCACTTGCTAAACTTCCATAATTTGCCATAAAACATCACTCCTAAGAATTTTCTGCATTTTCTGCGACAGTTTCCATATAATTTTGTAATTTTCCCATTGCCGTATGAGCATTAATTGCTTTCGTTAAATCAGCCGTTAAATTCGTAACAAAAGCCTCAGAAGAACTACATTCATAAGCATCAGGAAGCGAAGTTCCTAAATCTTTAAATTCCGTTAAAGTATCGGCTGCTTCTTTATTAAGACTATTAATATTTGTTCCCCAAGACCTTAATTCCATTGTATTTATCTTTGTCATAAAAACTCCTTTTAGGCACTATAAGCACTTTCTAAACTTTCCATAGCCTTATTTTTACTTTCTAAATAATTAATGTATGCTTCTAATTTTGTTTCCATACCCGTAAAAAAAGCCAAATATTCATCACATTTAGAAATAAATGGTGTTTTAACAATATCTTGTTCCCATTCACCGGAACTTTCAATTGTTGATTTTAAAGTTGTTATTCTTTCAACCATTCCATTATAATCATCTAATTTCGTTTTCAAAGAATTAATTAATCCCCTAAGTGCTGTTGAGTCATAAAAATAAGAATTCATGCTATACACCTTTAGAGTGTGCAGTAACTTCTTCTATTTGAGAAGCAAAAGACATAATTTGAGTATATATTGGTTCAAAATTTTCAATAATTTTATTAAGTTGTTCTCTTAATTGTTCTGCTTTAGCCGTACCTCTATAAACATCACTACTATCATTATCAATTTCATTCATCTTTTTAGATAATTCGTCTAATATACTATGCACAGTACCTGCATAATTTCTAATATTACCTGCTTTTGCCAATGCTTCTTCTGG
>CANRGW010000034.1 GCA_947630205.1 uncultured Bacilli bacterium | reverse complement strand
ATGATACAGTTGGACTTAGTAATTTAGAATATGTTTATGATGATTATTTAAAAGGAGAAAAAGAAATTTATACAGTAACAGGAGATGAAAAAATATTAAAAAAAGAAGGGAAGAAGGGAAAAGATTTATATTTAACAATTGATATTGCTTTACAAGAATTAGTAGAAAATATTTTAGAAGAAGAAATAAGAAATGCTAAATATGGAGTTAATACTAGGTTTTTTGATAGAAGTTATGTAACTATTTCTAATCCTAATGATGGTAGTATTTTGGCTCTTGTTGGAAAACTCTATCAAAATGGAATAATGCAAGATTATAGTATTGGAACTTTAACAGATACTATGACGTCTGGTAGTGTTGTAAAGGGGGCTAGTATTTTAACGGGTTATAGTGAAGGAGTTATTCATATTGGAGAATTTATGGTTGATGAATGCTTAAAATTAAAAGGAACACCGCAAAAGTGTTCAGTTTATACAATGGGTTATTTAAATGATTTAGATGCTATTATTAATAGTAGTAATGTTTATCAATTTCGGATTGCTTTAAAAATAGGGGGTGTTAATTATCATTATGACGGACCGGCTTATATTAGGGAAGAAGCCTTTGATATTTATCGAAGTTATTTTGCCAAGTTTGGTTTAGGAGTTGAAACAGGTATCGATTTACCTAATGAAAGTATCGGTTATAAAGGTCAAAAAAAAGATGCTGGTCTTTTAATGAATTTAGCAATAGGACAATATGATACTTATACAAATATTCAACTTAATCAATATATTGCAACGCTTGCTAATGGTAAATCACGTTTTAAATTGCATCTTTTAGGAAAAATTCAAGATAATGAAGAAGTAATATTAAATTATGAACCAGTAGTTTTAAATGAAATAGATATAAAAGAAGAATATTTAAATCGGGTTAAAAATGCATTAAATTTAGTTATTCAAAGAGGAACAGGTCGTAATTACGTTGATTTAAGTTTGGATGCAAGTGGAAAAACTGGAACGAGTGAAACTTTTGTTGATAGTGACAATGATGGTAAATATGAAACAGAGTCCATTTCAACGGCTTTTGTTACTTATTTTCCAACAACTAATCCTTTATATGCTATTTCTATTTCTAGTCCTAATATTAGTTACATTAATTCTAGTAGTGGTTATATTTATCCTTTTAATAAAATAGTTATCAGACGAATAACCGATAATATGTTAAATGTTATTAACAGTTAATTTTTCCATTTCTTTAATTATTTTTTGGTAAATAGGTAACATATTCTTTTCAGTTACATAATCTTTTAAATTACTAAGAGGTATCCAAGCAACTTGACTATTTTCATCTTCTTTATTTTGAATAAAATCTTTATCATTGGCTTCAAATAAATACGTTATATTTAAATGAACATGTGGAGTTATCCAACAATTCTTTTTCATATGTCCTGTAACTTCTATTACTTCAAGACTAATAGGAGTTTTTTTAAGAAGTTTTAAATTCTTAATACTTGTTTCTTCTCTTGCTTCCTTTTTAGCAACTCTTAAAGTATCTTCATCTCCGTCTACATGTCCTCCAACCCAAGCAAAAGAGTCATATATATTATGATAAGCCATTAAAACTTTAGTATGACTTTCATTAACAATAAAAGCACTACTAGTAAAATGTCCAAAAACATTATTTCTTGTTAAAGTATCCGTAAAAGTATCCATATACTTTAACATAACTTTTTTATCAGTTTCTTCTTGTAAATTATTTGGTTCATATTCTTCAATTAATTTCCTCAACATAAAATCACCAAATTTATTATAAAATGTTTAAAATTATTTAACAAGAAAATTAATAAATTTTTCTAGTTTATTTAAAAAAGGATAGAAAATAAGAATAGAAAAGAAATTAAATAAAGTATGAATGATAGCAATTTTAAAAGAATTAACTTCGTAATTTAAAAAATTTAATTTAAAGAGATTTAAAAAATAAAAAATAATTAAAAAAATAATAGTTCCTATTATATTATATAAAAGATGACTAATAGCAACTTTTTTAGCATTTTTTGAGGTATTTAAACTAGCAACAATCGTTGTTAAACAACTACCAATATTTTCTCCCATAATAATTGGGGTTGCCATGAAATAAGTTAAATGATTAGTATTCGATACAGTTTGTAAAATAGCAATAGTTGCACTTGATGATTGCATAATCGTTGTTAAAATAATTCCTATAAAAACACCAAATAAAGGATTATCAAAAGAAAGTAATAAATTTTTAAACCAAAAAAAATCTTTAATTGGTTCTAAACTATTTTGCATCATTAAAAGTCCTAACATAAAAAGTGCAAAACCAAGACAAATATAACTTTTATTTTTATGTTTAGAAAAAAGAATAATTCCTAAAATTAAAAGTAGGGGAATATACGTATTTGGATTTAAAAAAAGAAATAATTTACTGTTTTTGGAAATATTTAAAAAAGAAACTAACCAAGATGTAATACAAGTACCTAAATTAGCACCCATTATAATACCTAAAGAATTATGAAAAGTTATAATTCCGGAATTAACTAAACCAACTGTTGTAATAGTTGTTATAGCAGAACTTTGAATAAGGGCTGTTAAGATAGTTCCTAAAATAATTCCTTTAAAAGGTGTTTTAGTATATTTTTCTAAAATAAATTTAATATTTTTTTGACATAAGTTTTCTAGTCCTTTAGAAAAAAGATTAATACCATAAATAAAAAGTGTAATACTAATTAAAAAATTAAACAATATCGTCATATTATTATTTATTAAAAAAGAACAAAATAATTCCAAGAAAAAAATCTTATTCTTTTTTTAAGAAACAAGATTTTCTGTTATTACTTGACTAGTTTTTTTAATATCTAAAATAATTGGCAAGATAATAGGTTTTCTTCCTGTTAGTTCTACAATATAAGTACTTATATTACTTTGAACAAAACTTTTTATATCTTGAAAACTAATATTATTTTCTTTTAATTTACTTGTAATTAATAAACTAGCTTTTATTTCTAACATTTTAATTAATTCTTCATTTTCATTTACTTGGATAAAGCCTCTCGTTACAATTGATGGTTTAAGTAATAATTTTTTATTTTTCATATCAATATTAGAAACAATTACTAAAATACCATCACTGGCCATGATTTTTCTATCGCGAATAACTTGGGTAGCAACTTCACCAACTCGGTTTCCATCAATAAAGACTTCATCCATTTTAACTTTTTCTCCAAGAGTTATTTTTCCTTTATCAAGTATTAAAGAGTCTCCATTATCAAGAATAAAGATATTTTCTTTAGGAATACCACACATTAAAGCCAAGTCAGCATGACTTTTTAACATTCGATATTCTCCATGAAAAGGCATCATATATTTAGGCATTAAAAGTCTAATCATTAATTTTAATTCTTCTTTATTAGCATGACCGGAGGTATGAATATTAGAAATAGTTGTATTAGTAAAAACTTTAACTCCTTGTAAATAAAGTTTATTAATTGTTTTAGAAATACTTAAACCATTTCCAGGAATAGGACTTGATGAGAATACAACAACATCATCTGGTCGAAGTTTTATATGTTTATGTTCTAAATCAGCAATTCGAGAAAGTGCTGCTAAAGGTTCTCCTTGACTACCTGTACATAAAATACAAACATCTTTTGGTTTTAAAGTATTGGCTTCTTCTGGAGAGATAAATAATTCTTTATGATTTATATAACCACCTTTAATTGATATTTCAATATTAGACTCCATACTTCTTCCAAAAATACAAATTTTTCTTTTATGTTTATAACAAGTTTCCACAATGTGTTTTAATCTATAAATATTTGAAGCAAAAGTTGCTATAATAATTCGACTATTTACTTCCGTATCAAAAATATCGTTTAATGCCGCATCTACTGAGGATTCGCTAGCCGAAATACCATCATTTAAAGCATTAGTTGAATCGCTTATTAGAATATCAACACCTTCTTCTCCAATTCTTGCCATTTTATGTAAATCAGCCATTGGACCAATTGGTGTAAAATCGAATTTAAAGTCTCCTGTTGTAACAATAACTCCATTAGGAGTTTTAACTCTTATTCCATGTGAGTCAGGAACAGAGTGGGTAGTTCTAAAAAAATCAACCGTAAAATGCTTAAATTTAATAACATCATCACTTTTATAGGTAAATAAATTATCAAAACGAATATTTTTATCAATTAATTTTAGTTTGATAAGTTCAGCTGCTTGATTAGGTGCATAAATATTTTTAATATCAACACTAGAAAGAAGAATAGGAATTGCTCCAATATGGTCTTCGTGTCCGTGCGTTATAAATAAGGCTTTAATTTTCTTTTCATTTTCTTTTAAATAAGTATAATCGGGAATTGTATAATCAATTCCTAACATTGTAAGTTCAGCAAAAGAAATACCAGCATCAATAATGATAATTTCATCTTCATGCTCGATAGCATACATATTTTTACCAATTTCACCTAATCCGCCTAAAATAACAAACCGAGTTTTACTAGACTCTCTAGTCATTAAAAAATAATCCTCCCTTCTTTAAGTTTTAAGAACTAACTCTAACATTATACTATTTTTTTAAAAAGTTGTAAATATTTAAAATTCCTTACTGTAAAATTTCTATTCAAATTATAATCTTTATGATAAAATAAATAAGTATAAAGGAGGGATTGCTTATGGACCAAAATCTATTAAGAAAAATTCGAGAAAATGTTGATATAGTTGAATTTATTGGTAAATATATTCCTCTTCAAAAAAAAGGGAAAAATTATTTTGGTCTATGTCCTTTTCATAATGATAACAATCCTTCTTTAAGTGTATCAAGAGAAAAACAAATTTATAAATGTTTTGTCTGTGGAGAAGCCGGTAATGTTTTTAATTTCTTAATGAAGTTTGAAAATATAAGTTTTAAAGAAGCCGTTCAAACGATTGCTAATGAAGTTGGTATTATAGTACCAACGGAGTTTAAAAAAGAAGAAAATAAAAATAAAATTTATTATGATATCTATGATATTGCTAATAAGTTTTTTCAAAATAATTTGTTAGCCAAAGAGGGTGCTAAAGCAAGAGAATATTTAATGAATAGAAAACTTGATATGGAAACAATTAAAGAGTTTCAAATAGGACTTGCTTTAAATGAACGTGCTGCTTTAACGAAAATGTTAGTTAAGAAAGGTTATGACTTAAAACTTTTAAATGATTTAGGGTTAGTAAGTGATGATCATGATATTTATATTAAAAGAATTATTTTTCCATTAACTAATCCAAAAGGTGAAATAAATGGTTTTAGTGGTAGAATTTATAATGGAGAACATACAAATAAATATTTAAATTCCAAAGAAACTTTTATCTTTAAAAAGGGAGAAAATTTATTCAATTATAATCGGGCTAGGGAAGAAGTTAGAAAAAATAAGTTTGTTATTTTAATGGAAGGCTTTATGGCTGTAATTAGAGCCTATACAATTGGGGTTAAGAATTGTGTTGCAACAATGGGAACGGCTTTAACGGTTGAACAAATAACGCTTTTAAAACGTTTAGCAACTACAGTTTATTTATGTTTAGATGGGGATGATGCAGGAATTAATGCAACTCTTAATAATGGTAAACTTCTTTTAGAACATAATTTAGAAGTTAAAGTAATTCCCCTTAAAGAAGGCTTAGACCCCGATGATTATATTTTAAAATATGGAAGTGAAAGTTTTTATTCTTTAATTAGTAGTGCTATTAGTTATAATGATTTTAAAATAAGACTTTTAAAGAAGGGAGTTAATTTTAAAAGTAGTACAGAACTTTCTAATTATGTTAATTTAGTTTTAAAAGAAATAAGTAATGTAAGTGATGAGATAAAACGGGAAATAATGTTAAAAAATCTTGCTAATGAAACTAATGTGTGGTATAATACATTGGAAAAAAAGTTAAACGAATTATTGGCAAATCAAAAAGATGAAGATTTTAAAGTTTTTGTTACTTCAAAAAATGTAAGTAAAAGAAAAAATAAGTATGAAAAAACAATGCAAGAATTAATTTACTATATGCTTATTAAAAAAGAAGTTATAACAATTGTTGAAAATAGTAAAGTTTATTTTCCAATTGATAGTTATCGTATTTTAGCAAGAGAAATTTCTTATTTTTATGAACAATATGGTTATATTAATATTGCTGATTTTAAAACTTATATAGAAGATAATAAAGATTTAAATGATGTTTTCCTAGAAATAATTAGTTTAGATTTAGATAGTAATGTATCTGATATAACTATTTTAGAATATTTAAAAGTAATTAAGGATTATAATGTGTCTCTGGAAATCAAAAGATTAGAGAAATTAATAATGAATGAAATAGATCCTTTGGAACAGGCTAAAATAAGTAATCAGATTATGAAACTAAAAATGGGGAGTGAAAATAATGATTAGTGAAGTTAAAACTTTTGAAGAAAGAAAAGAAGCATTAGTTAAAGTTGGAAAAGAAAAAGGTTTTGTAACTTATGAACAATTAGCTAATGAATTAAAAGGTCTTGATGTTGATGCTGACTCTTTAGATGAACTTTATAATGTTTTACTAGAAAATAACATTGAAATAAAGTCTGAAGATGAAGAGGGAGGCATTGATGGAGGAGAAGAAATTGAGTCTCCTGATAAAATTCTTGAAGATTTAACTAATTCTAAAGATATTAAAATAAATGACCCAGTTCGTATGTATTTAAAAGAGATTGGGCGAATTAACTTGTTAACAAGTGATGAAGAGTTTGAATATGCTCGTCTTGCAACGGAAGGTGATGAACATGCTAAGACAATGCTTGCTGAATCTAATTTACGTTTAGTTGTAAGTATTGCCAAAAGATATGTTGGACGTGGTATGTTATTCTTGGATTTAATTCAAGAAGGTAACATTGGTTTAATGAAGGCTGTTGATAAATTTGATCCTGATAAAGGATATAAATTTTCAACTTATGCAACTTGGTGGATAAGACAAGCCATAACAAGAGCAATAGCAGATCAAGCAAGAACTATAAGAATTCCTGTTCATATGGTTGAAACAATTAATAAATTAGCAAGAGTTCAAAGACAATTAACCCAAGAATTAAATCGCGAACCAACTGATGAAGAAATTGCTAAAAAATTAGGTATCTCCCTTGAAAAGGTAAGAGAAGTATATAAAATAAGTCAAGACCCTGTTAGTCTTGAAACCCCTATTGGAGAAGAGGATGACTCCCATTTAGGAGACTTTATTAAAGATGAAAGAACAATGTCTCCTGAAGAATTTACAGAAATTGGTATGTTAAAAGAAGAGTTATCAGGTGTACTTTTAACTTTAACAGAAAGAGAAGAAAAAGTTTTAAGACTTCGTTTTGGTCTTGATGATGGACAATGTCGTACTCTTGAAGAAGTTGGTCAAATATTCAATGTAACAAGAGAAAGAATAAGACAAATTGAAGCCAAAGCCTTAAGAAAATTAAGACATCCTAGTAGATCAAGAAAACTTAAAGACTTCTTAACAGATTAATATGTTAAATTTAAGTAAAAGGCTACAATTAGTAGCCTCTTTTGTTCCTGATAATACTTCGATAATTGATGTTGGATGTGATCATGCTCTTTTAAGTATTTATTTATATAAAACTTTAAAAAAGGTAAAAATCATGGCGAGTGATATTAATCCTAATCCTTTAAAAATGGCTAAAGATAATTTAAAAAAATATAATTTAGAAGGAAAAATTACTTTAAAAGAACAAGATGGTATTAAAGATTTACCAAATGATGTTGATACTATTATAATAGCAGGAATGGGTGGTATTTTAATTAGTAAGATTTTAAATTCTAAAGATAATTTAAAAAATATTAAAAATATTATTCTTTCTCCTAATAATGATTTTCCTTTAGTAAGAGAAACTTTAACTAAATTAAATTTTCAAATTGTAAAAGAGCAACTAGTTATTGATAATGGTAAAACATATTTAGTTTTAAAGGCTATTTTAAATACTAAAAAATTAAAAAAAATTGATTATTTCTTTGGAACTTTAAATAATAAAAGTTTAGAAACAATTTATTATTATACTAATATTTTAAATACTAATACGAAGATTTTAAAAAGTTTACCAAAGAAATATTTAAAGAAACGTTTTAGGTTAAAACGTGAAAACAAAAAGATTAAGAAATTTTTACTAACTAAGTAATAGTTAGTTTTTTTTTTATGTAAAATTATGTAAAATTTTTTTGTTAAAAAGAACTCTTAATTTAGATAATTAAAAAATATTTAAAAGAAATAAGAAAAATCTTTTAAAAGAAAAATTCTTTTTTATTTAATTTTTAAAAAAATAAACTAAATTCTTTGCATTTGACTTTTTTCAAAGTACTTTGTTATAGTTTATTTGTTCCTACTAATTGAGTTTTGGTTGGAATAGTTCGGGTATTTAATTTTATTTATCTAATTATTGTTCATTTTATTATCGAATACACTTAACCTTACTTAACTTTAATCCCCTCTACAACGTCTAAAATACCCGGACTTATTGTTTATATAATTAATATATGATATTTTTATATTGGTGATAAAAATGAATAAAAAAGAATTAATTAAAAAATTAGTTAATGATGATATGGATTTTTTAGAAAGTGAAAAATTAGTTTCTAAAGTATTTTCTTTAATAGAAGAAGAATTAATTAAAGGAAATAATGTTATAGTAACAGGTTTTGGTACATTTCGTGTTTTTGAAAGAAAAGAAAGACAAGGTTTAAAACCTAAAACAGGAGAAGTAATCACGATTGCTCCAAGAAGAGTCGTTACTTTTAAGCCAAGTCCTCTTCTAAAAAAGAAAATGAATAGTCTTGACAATAGCAAATGATTTTTTGGACTTTTTAAGCATTATTATTTATTATGATTTAATGTTATAATTAAGTTGAAAATAAATGTAACCAATTTTTTTATAATTATAAGTAGGTGGTAGTAATGTTAGATTGGGACAAAATAGGAAGATTTATAGCAGAACTTCGGAAAGAAAAAGGAATGACTCAGCAACAACTAAGTGATATTTTATATACATCAAGAGAAAATGTTTCTAAATGGGAACGTGGTGTAAATAATCCAAGTACAGAAACTATAATTGAATTAACTAAAATATTTGATTTAAGTGTCAATGAACTTTTAGCAGGTGAAAGAAAAAGTCAAACTAATGAAGAAGTAATTGATAATATGGCTGTTGAAGTTTTAAAAGATGGTCATAGTAAAATAAAGAAAATCTTTACAAGATTTATAATTATAATAGTTGCCTTACTCTTAATGTTTTTAACATATTATTTTATCAACAGTTATAATACTTTATATGTTTATAAAATATCAGCAGCCGATAATGATTTTGAGTCAAATGATGGTATTGTTATATTTTCTAAGAACAAAAGTTATTTAAAATTAGGAGAAATTAGAGATGTTAATAACACTTTATATGATAAAGTTGAAATATTTTATAAAACTAAGGATAATAAAGAGATTATAATTTATAAATCAGAGGGCGAAAATACAACATTGATGTCAATAAATGGTTACAATGATTATTTTTCTTATAAAAATATGAAAAACATTATTAAAGATAGTTATTTAAGAATAACCTATGGAGAAAATGTTGATATTCTTAAATTAAAATTTCAAAGAGATATGAGTAATAGTTTTCCTATTTTTACAGAAGATAATAAAGTAATAGATAATCATGCTGATAATTCGAAAGAGATATCTTTAGAAAAAGCCAAAGCCTATTTTGAGAAAAATTTTCAATATGACGAAGTAAGAAATAATTATTTTTATAATAGCAAGAATAATGAATTTAGTTATAATGTTCAATTTTTAGCAAGTACTGATAATTTGATTGTATTAGAAGAGAGAAAAGAAAATTCATATTCTTTTGAATATAGTTATTATAATCAAAGTTTAAATTTTGCTATTATAGAAAATAAGTCAAATGTAAAATTAAATTTTAGTTATGATATTAAAAGAAAAAAATGTTTAAACGGAAAATGTGATGATGATTTAATTAATTATTTTTTAGAAAATTATTTATATAAATTTACAGAACAATAGTTCTTACAAAGTCAACAAAAGTATTGATTTGTGCTCCAAAAGTCCTTTACTTGCTGCCCCACAATTTCTATTCTCAAATTGAAAGGAGAAGTAAAATGAAAAAACTATTTTTTGTTATGAGTATCTGTATATTGGGACTTTTAAATGTTAATGCTAAAGAAGTTTATTATACAAATGGGGTAGTTCAATTAACAGAAAAAGAATATAACTATGTTGTAGACTTTTATGGCAAGGATTACTTAGAAAAAATGGATAGAGAAGATTATATTTGGTTGGCTGACCTTGATGTTAATAATCGTGAAGTAGAAATAAAAAAAGCCGATGCTTTGTTTAACGATTTTAATGTTGCTTTACCTAATGATACATCTGTTTCTTCAAGTAATCAAAACGTTGCTATTTCGGCTGCTTGTGCTAGTGATTTTTGTGTTATGACTATTTTAGGAAGATGGCTAGCAAGTCCTGCAACTCGTAGTTATGATGTAATTGGCGCACGTTTTTGGAATACATCTTTATATACAAGTACGATGGCAACAAGAGTAGGAACAACTGAAGATGGAAAATCAACCATTATATCTAATTATCAAAATTTTAATGATGGTTTTGGTAATTCGGTTAAATTACCTGATACTGGTAATAATGTTTATGCAGAGCAAAGATTTTATGTTAATAAAACCGGTGGTGTAGTATATGGTAGTTATCAACATGCTATTAAGAAAACAACCTTAGCGGTTAGTAAAAACTATTATATTGATAGTGTTGGTTATGGTAATGTCTTTGTATTTACAGGTCCTGCTGTTGGTATATATGGTGGATTTGCTGGTGTAGATATTACAGTTTAATATTAGAAAAGGAACTTTTTCGCAAAGTTCTTTTTTATATAAAAATTAAAACTAAATTTGACAAAAAAAGACATACAAGTTAGATAAAATAAAACTAACTTGTATTTTTTTATAAAAAAATTAAAAAAATATAGTCCGACAGCCACATTTTTGTGTTATAATAAATTTGTATAAAACAGAATAGAGGGGCAAAAGTAAAAAAGAGAGGAAAAAGTATGGAAGAGAATAAAAATAATAAAAAGAAAATAATAACAATAACAGGAATAGTAATAGGATTAATGATAATAACATTAAGTGTATCCTATGCATTCTTTAGTTATAG
>CANRGW010000033.1 GCA_947630205.1 uncultured Bacilli bacterium | reverse complement strand
ATTTTCAATTTTTTTTCTTGTAAAATTCGCGAATCACTTGGTAAAGTTTTTAAAATCTTTTCTCTTGCTACTTTTAAGGCTTCTGTGATTGCTTCATCAGTTGTATAAAGATTATCTTGCACTTCCATTTCTAAAACTCGTTCATAACTTAATTTAAAAGGTAAAAACTTATGAGCAAATATTTTGGTTTCTTTTATATCTTCTACTTGATACAAACTTTTATCAAAAAAATTAATCTTTTTATTTAAAAAAGTTAAACTTAACCGTTTCTTTTCTCTACCTGTATATTTTTTTTCATAATAAAAAATAGGATATGATACATGAACATTATACCAAGTTTCACCATAGATAACAGCATCGGCTCTTACTAAATCAACAATTTTATCTTTATGAGTAATTTCTCCTGTAACAATAACTTCCCCTTTTTTAACATAATCATTTAATTTTTTAACAATACTACCACTTCTTGCTTCGATTGATAAAATAATCGCATTCTTTAAAGCAACAATATTTTGAAAAGAAGTATCCTCTTCTTCATTATTTATAATTCTTTTTTCAACTTCAACAACATATTTACTACCAATTCTTTCTATCTCTAACCATTCTAATTTATCTTTATTATTTTCAAGAATATCCTCTTTAATTTTTTCTTTTTCTTGAAAACTCTTAACAAACTTGTATAAACTAAGTCCATGATTTTCTAACTCTTTTTTTAATAAAGTTTCTATTTCTTTATCTTCTGTTTTTATATCAATAGCAAAGATAACATGAGAAAGGAATACAATTAAAGAAAAACCTAAAAATATCATAATAAAAAAAAGATAATGTCTTTTTAAAATATTTTGATATTTAATTAAACCTTGATAACCTAAAAACTCTAAATTATATATCTTTTTAAATTTTAAAAGTTTTTGATAATTATCATAATCTAAATAAAGTATATAATTATTATTATCTTTTTTTATTTTTTTACAATAAATATGATATTTTATAATACGTTTAAAGTACTTTTCTTCTATTTTAACAATATATGTATTCAAGTTTTTTCACCTACAATTCAATTGATTTAATTTCTCCTTTTATTAAAACTTCTAAATCTAAAAGTTTAGCTAAAGTTAAATCTATTCCTTTAACAGTAATAGTTTTATTATCTTTTAAAAAAATTATTTTTTCTTCTGTTAATAGAACTATTTCATCATAATTTACAATATTTAAATATTTACCTTGATAATTAATTTTTAATTCTTTGGAATTTATATATTCTTTTATTCTTTTCATATCTATTATATTTTATTTAAAAGGTTTTAATTTAGACCAAGAGAATTCTTATAAAAAAAACTTAACATTTTGTTGTTAAGTTAATTTATTATATATTACTTTAAATACTTTTTCATATTTATATACTAAACTTTCATAATATAATTTTCTTTGTTCTTTACTTAAAACTGGTAATTTATTATATTCTAAAGGAATACTATCAAATAATTCTTTAATTTTTACTAAATCAATTTTAGGAAATATTCTAAGAAGGGCTGCATTGCAATCTTTATTATTCATACTTTCTATAAATTTTAAGGGATTAATTATTTTTCCATCTTTTGAGAATGCTGATACCGAACTATCATAAATTACTTGTTTCATTTTAAAATCATTTTCTAAGATAGATGCTATCCTTTCATCAGATGATTTACTATAAAATGCCGCCCCATTATCATATATAGGAGAAATACGTAAATTCATTGTATCATGATTTAATATTAAACCCCAATTATTATCATTTCTATCATTGTTACTAATAAAAGCATCAACAATAAACATATCCCAAAATCTTTCTTTTAAGGATGGTATGGTTAAAAAATACTTATTATTATTCATAACAATAATTGTTTCATCCAAATCAGTACCGGGATTTTTTTTTACTAGAAGAAGATAATTCTTCTATTTCTTTTTCAATTTTTTCATCATAATCATTTTTTAAAGAATTATAATCTAAAATCGTTTCGTTTTTATTTAAGAAATCTTTACAAGCAACAACAATTTTCGAATTAGCAATGCCAAGTAAAGTTTCATGTGTTTCTAACCCTAATAAATTATAAATATGCGAACCTAAATATTCTGAAATAGGAGATGTTGTATAAGAAATACCAAAAACTTCCATATTTCTAATTGATTTTGGATATTTTAAAAACCATCTTTCATCATTAAAAATGATACCTTTTTTACTACCACTATAACCACCGTAAGTTATACCGCTTTCTAAACTATTATCAAAATCAGCAAAATCTCGTTTTCCTTTCAATTTTGCTTTAGAAGCAATAAAATTTGAATTAACTCTTCTTCTGTTTTATACAAGATAATCACCTCATTTGTTATTTCTTTTTAATCATATAACCACCCATACTTTGCAATTAATTTTTTATAATCATATTCTGTTACTAAATGACTACGTAAATAACATCTTATACGCATTTCAAATTCATCAAATTTTAAATCATATGATAACCAATCCTTTTTTTCATCAAACTCTTTTAATAATTTTATATATTCTTTTAATTCTTCGGGAAGCTTAGTCTCATCATACTTAACTGTTTCATCGTATAAATGTTTTTTATTACCAATTATTTTCTTATCTTCTTCACTCATATATATTCCTCCAACGCTTTTAACTATTATAAATTATATCATAAATATTAGATTTTAACACTAGTAAAAGAAAAAAAGGTTGCATTAATTAAATTTCTATGTTAAAATATTAAGTCAAATGAAAGGGTGGTTTGTGTGATAACAAATTTTTATTTATTAGTTGACTGTGATGGAGTAACATTTAATACAGAAGATAAAGCATTTGCAAATATGCGAAGAAGAGGAATTGATTTCAATGATCAAATGGCAATTACTAATGCTTTTGCAACCGAAGATTGGTATGATTTATTTGAAGGTGGAGAAATAAATGGAAGTATTGCTAAACTTCAAAAACTAAAAGAAAGTCATGAATTCATAGATGTTGAAGCCTTATCAACGTTTTCGCTTTTTAATAAAAAAGAATATACAAGTAATGAATTAGAAGCCAAATATGATAACTATGCTTTAAGACTTCCAGGAATAAAACCTATATTTGTTCCTTGTACTATGCCAAAACATATCTCAGAACAACATAGAGTTAAAAATTCTATTTTAGTTGATAATAGTCTTAACAATGTTTTAGGATGGGCTAAGGCCGGAGGTCCAGCTGTTCTTTTTGTAAGAAATCTTGATGAATGTTTTCCAAATCATGGAAAAGTAATAGCACCTTATACTTTTGGAGCAAACCAACCATATTTCATCATTGATGATTTAGATGAATTAATTAATGTTAAGAAAATGCTTATTGATTATCAACTTAAAACAACTTACTTTGGAGATGACGAGACAATTAAAAAAGTAATTGATATGCCAACAGAAGAATTTTTCTTAAGTCCATTATTTGCTGATTTCTTAGCAACTTTAAAAGATGAAGATAAAATTGATTGTTACTTTGACTATGATGGAGTTGTTGTTGATATATTTGCAATAGCAAAAAGTGACATTAATAAAAGATTACAGGAAATTAAAAAACAAGATTTAGAAAATGGAATTGTAAGAGATGCTAAAGATTATTTTGTTGAATTTAAAATGCGTAATGGTAATCCTTGGGATTATGTAATAGATGATTATTTCATTAATTTAGATTGGAACAATTTACTTGAAAGAGCCAGAGTAATAGATGATGCTTTTCAAACAATATCCAATATCAAAGGAAGCGATATTTTTAGAACCGTTGCAATAGCATCCAGCCGAAATACTTATCAAAATGAGGGAATTGCAAAAGCAAATTCTAGTAATAATTATGGAATTACAACTTTAAGTATTCCCAAAAGAATTAAAAAACCCCATGCTATTCCGGCTCCAAATAATATCTTAGTAGATGACTCCCTTTCTAAAGTCTATGATTGGTTAAAGGCTAATGGAATTGGTGTATTATTCTTAGAACAACATAAATTTACAATTCCAAGTGATGAAAGACCTTACTACATAATTGGTAAACATTCTGACGTTTTAAAAGTTTTATATTTAGAAAATTACTTAAAAAAACAAAAAACAAATAATGATAAAAAATATACAAAATAAAGAAACTATTTATCCGTAGTTTCTTTTTCTATTATTAAAGCCTTAGCTAATTTCTTTAAAATTAATCTTTTTTGCCGATTACTAGCATCATTAAACATTTCAATTGAAATACTTTCCCAAATTAAAACCCAAGCCCCGATTAATAATATTTCATCAAAGATAGAAGTTTTACTAATAAGTCTTGATAAAATCAACATAAAAACCCCTATAACTAAATAAATTAATTGCAAATAATTATCTCTTGTATTAATTCTTAAATAATGTTCATATTCTTGTTTAAATCCTTCTCTTAACATCTCTTCACAAGAAAGTTTTATTTTTTTATTAATTTTTATTTTCACTTCAGTATTATCTATTGTACTAGCACATTTAATAATATAATCAATTAAATTTCTCGAAACCATTTTCTTATTATAAGGTTCTAAAAAATCATCTAAACTATAAATATCTACTTCAATTACTTTTTCCATTTCTCTCCTTTTGAACGTACTTTTCCTTTTTCCGTTTCATAATTTAAAATATCTTCCATATCTAAAAAATCTTCTTCTTGAAAAACTTCTCCCTTTAAAGTTACTCTTTGACAAAAACTAACTAAATTATCTAATACTTTAATTTGATAAATTTTATAAAAATCATTTGCAAATCTTATTAAGTAGTAACCTGTTTCATTATCAGGAAAAGCATCAATTTTAAAATAAGATGCATAATTATTAACTAAATAATATAAATCTTTTATGGCTCTAAATTTAACTTCATCTTCCTTTAAATCTAAAGGTAAAGATTTAACATAATCATATATCATAGGATGTAAAAAAGATACTCTCTGAAGCCATAGATAATATTCTCTTGTTCTTACTACTTGATAACTCTCCTCTTCCATTTTTCTTACCCCTTTATTACATTATATCAAAAAATAAAAAAAATAGAAATTTAATTTTCATTAACTGTTTCTATTTTATAACCAAAGAATTTTTCTGATATCTGATTACGTTCAGGATAATTAATTTCTAATAAAGCCTCTTCTAATTTTCCTTTATTATAAGGAATAATTTTTTTCATAACTTCAATATCATTTTTTAAATCAATAATTGTATAATTCGTGATATTATGTTTAACACAACCACAAGTTCCTATATCAACTAACTTAATACCATCAACATCAAGATTAAAACTATTATGTTCATGACCTATAAAAATATAATCAGCCCCGGCTTTTTTTACAACATCTCCTAAACAATCTCTTAAAGTTGTTAATAAACTTAAACTATAAAAAGGATACTTTTGCGATTTATCTTTAATTAAAAAGTGTTCAAATAAAAGTTTCTTATCTTGATATTTACATTCAATAAATAAAGGACATTTTTCTAAAAAACTTTTTTCAGCATCTAAAAGACTTTCTGATATATAACGATAATGACTTTTTTGTTTACTATCAACCGTGTAATCAATATTTGAACCAAATAAATAACAAAGTTCATGATTACCAAGAACCATTTTAATATTATTCTTAATAATTAAATCCAAACATTCTTTACTATTAGGACCTAATCCTATAACATCTCCTAAACAAATAATATCATCTATATCTTCTTTTTTGATATCTCTTAAAATTTCTTTTAAGGCTTCTAAATTACCATGAATATCTGAAAAAACAGCAATTCGCATATAAACCTCCTATTTAAAACTTTTTTCCTTTACAAATTTAATTTTCTTATTATTTTAATTTAAAATAAAAAGAATTTCAATCTATTTGACAGAAATTCAACGTTTTTCTTCATTAGTTTGCCAATACATTTTCAATTCTTTAAAATAATAACTAATTTTTTCCTTACTATATAAATAAGAAAGATATGCTTTTAAAGTACTTCCAATTAAATAATATTGATTTAAATTCATTTCTAATTCATAATGTTTAAATACTTCTTCTTCTATTTCTTCAAAAGTTTTAGAAATTGTACAAATATTTAAAACAAAATCACAGATTTCAAATATTTTTCTTTTATTAAGTTCAATTAAAGAAGTTATATCTTTTGTAATTTCTCCATGAGAAGGAACAAACCAATTACCTTTTAAAGTTTTTAAAAACTCTAAAGTATTTAAATATTCTTCTACATCATATAAAAAGAAAATATGATATTTATTAATAGTTTCTTGACTAAATAAGGAGTCGGCTAAAAAATAAACATTATCCGATGTTTTTATACCAATCATATCAAAGAAATGACCTTTAAGATTAAAATATTCCATTCCCTCTTCTAAATTACCATCGATTTCTAAAGCATCCGTTCCTTTTGCCATCAAAAATTTATTTTGTAAATCTTTAAAAGGGTAACTACCATATAAAAAACTAGGTTCTAAAAGAGGATATTTCGTGAAACTTATTTCTATTCCATGAGTTAAAACAAAAGCCTTACATCTTTCCGTTATAACTTTATTCCCGCCAATATGATCACTATTAGAATGTGTTGCAATAATTCCTTTAACTTTTAAATTTTCACTTTCTAATATTTTTAAAATTTTCTTACCACAATCTTTATCATTACCTGTATCTATTAAATAAACTTCATTGTCATTTATTTTATAAATACCAATATTTGTAGGATTTTTAAGACAATAAGTCTTTTCGCCTAATTTAACTAATTCCATATAGCCTCCATGAAACAATTTTATCGAAAATATTTTAAATGTCAATTAATATTTTAAAACCAATCTTAAAGTAGCAAAAATAGTAAATATCACATATAGTTCTAAACTTAAAGACGTATCCCAAGTTATCTATATTTCCTTTTCGATTAAATCGTGGATAGAAATGTCCTTTACACATTCATATTTAACCTTAATCAAATATTCTAGTCCATAAAGGGCTGGCCGAACGCCGTTGTTGTTATAAACTGTGTTGTTGTTCACGTTGCCGGTAGTATTCCAGTTAGCCGCATTGTTAGAACCGTTAGACGTAGGGGAAAGCCAAAAACGACAAAAGTTTTCTATTCTACCCTTAACTATTTTTACTACTTTAAAACTATTTAATGTTCACTTCTTTCTTCATGGTCAAATTTTTTTCTCGTTTTCATACTAAAACATTTAGCACAAGCAACAGTATATTGAACTTCTCCTACTCCATCAATTGCAACACTATCACCTTCTGTTGCAACTTTTCCATCAACTAATCTAACATTAAACATTGCTTTTTTACCACATTCACAGATTGTTTTTATCTCAGTTAATTCATGAGCAATATCTAAAAGTCTTCTACTACCAGGAAAACTATTACCTTTAAAATCCGTTCTTAATCCATAACACATAACCGGAATATCCAAATCAACAACAATATCCATTAACTGATTAACTTGTCTTGTTGTTAAAAACTGAGCCTCGTCAACTAAAATCAAATCAACATGACCATATTCATTAATGATTAAATCAAAAATATTTTCATCTTTGGCTATTAAATAATCGACTTTCTTCGTAGAACCAATTCTCGAAACAATTTTATTATTGCCTTTTGTATCAACAGATGGTTTCATAATAATTGCTCGCATTCCTTGTTCTTTATAATTATATTCACATTGCAGTATTCTGGTCGTTTTTCCCGAATTCATTGCCCCATAAAAAAAATATAACTTTGCCATTTTATCACCTAATTTAAGAATAACAAAAGTTATATTTTAACTCAATATTTTTTACATAATTTGACTATCATCAGAAGTATTCTTTTTCTTTGGTCTTGTAATAAGAGCCATTAAAGTTCCTAAAACCCCAACTCCTAAAGAACCAAGAGCTATAATCATTTCATATTTTTTGAAAAAATTTCTATTTGCATTTATATCAGCCGCCAGATAAACTTTAGCAGCATCTGGTTTAATTATTTTAAATTCATAAGTTACATCTTTCATAGCATCAGATACTTGAATTTTAACAATACTACCATCTTGTAAATTAGTATTATTCAAAATCTTTGAAGTAGCACTTTCTTTCGTTAAACTAACTTTAAAATCTAAACTTTTAGCCCCTGTTCTAATTTCATAACTATAAACACTAGGATTAAAGTCAAATCTTAAACCATCTATTTTAATATTATCGACTAAATTCTCGGCTTCTTTTCTTGTTACTTCTAATTTATATTCTTTTAAAGTTCCATCTTCGGCTGTAACTCTAATTGTTATTGTATTAAGTCCCTCTTTTAAAGTTTCTTTTTTATCATATTCAACAGTTGCCCTTTCATGATTAGGAACTGCTTCTATATTAATTTCTTCTATATCATTATTAACTTCTAATTTATAACCTGCTATATTAGATAAAAAATTAAAAGGAATTTCCGTTATTTTTAAACTTTTTAAAGTTGCATCATTACTTTGATAATTAGGTTTAACAATCGAAATACTATAAGTTCTAATTTCTCCATTTTCGGCTTCTACTTTAACTTCCACATTTGTTTTTGCTCCACTTAAAGTAACAGCATTAACACCCTCACGAGGTCCATATCCTTCAACAAACTGAGCATTTAAAGACTCAGGAACGGCTGAGATAGAAACCTTTTCAATCCCATTATCAACAGATACTTCATAGTCATCCTTATCTTTTTCTAAATCAACTTGCTTACCCCCAACAATTAAACTACTTAAATAATTATCACTGTTCCGATTATCTTCCCTTATTACCCTTAAAGTATAATCAACATTAATATCATCATCAGTATTAGAAACAGTTATAACAAAAACATTAAGACCATAATCCAAAGTTAAATTACCTGTATTTTTAACTTTAAAACCATCTCCGGCTGTATAACTTAATTTAATACTATCTTTTTCCGTTGGAAAAGTTAATTCATATTCATATACTTCGGGATCAAAATTTTCAATTGCTTTTCCATCAACAAAAAGTTCTTTTAAATAAGGATGTTCCCCATCTTCTGCTTGAACATTAATTAATAATAAAAAGAAAAACAAAAATCCAACTAGTATCTTATTAAATTTCATATCTTACCTCGTATCCTATTATTCTTAGTTATAATATACCATAAATAAAACCAAAAAACAATAAAAACCCATTCATTTTCCAAAATAATGAAAGAAAAACAAAAAATCATGCCAAGCACAATCTTTTGCTTATTATTTTTTAAACAAATAAATTTATTTTATTACTCCACTATCTTATAGGGATTATTCTTAGTTCCATCTCCATCTCCTACTATTGACGTTAAAGAAGAAAGACTAAGGACTGGGCGAACGCCGCTCGCGCTGTTATAAACGCCATAGTTGTTCACGTAGCCGGAAGTGTCCCAGACAGCCGCATAGTTAGCACTGCTAGACGGAGGGGAAAGCATCCATGAACTTTTACTTTTTGCATCACTCATTGTTTGATACATCCATGTCGTTGCATTTATTTCTGCTTGAAAAAAACTTCCTGACAAACCATCATAATACTTTTTATCCCAGTTTGTATCTACTGCACTTAATCCATAATCACTTGGATACATTAAACTTACTTCGCCCGTCCATGTTGCATCATTATCTGCCCATACTTGGCATCCTGTACTTGCTTGTATTGTTGCTTTACTTGTATTTTTACTTGGACCTTTTCCTCCTAAACAACTTTCTACATCTCTTTCTCGTTGATAACTTGTTTTTGGATTATCTTGGTCATAAGTCATTGTTCCTAAATATTGTTTTACTTCGACTAGTTGATCCTTAACATCACTTGATAAATAATATAAATATCCATTTGTGCTTCCACCAGTTTCTTGTTCGGCATTTAAATAATATTTTAATCCTGATGTTGGCCAATTATTTTTATCCGAACTATTACCTTTTAATTTATTCCAAAAAGCTAAATTAGATGAACTCTTTATTGTATATGCATTTCCATCACTTGCTTTAAATGTAGTTGGTAAATAACTTTCTGGTAGTACTTCATCTCTTACTATCTTTATATATTCACCGACCTCTTCATCATTGAATATCCCGATTATTCGCCATGTCTCTTCGACTCCGGCATTATCTGTCAATGTTATATAGTTATTTACTTCTGGACCTGAATATCTATATTCAACTTCTTCCTTTTCAGCGCAGGCTTCTGTACTTGCGCACTTGGTTATATTACTTTTATCTGTCACATCTAACATTATTATTTCTTTTTCATCTGTATATGCTTTTTCTTTTATCGTATCTATCATATTAAATCTTGGTAAACCACTATATTGTGTTTCATCAATTTCTTTTTCTATGAAGTCTCCTTTTACATTTACTTTTACACTTGCATATATATCACTATTCCATTCATCGACTGTATAATCTGATGATATCTCTTCGGTATCATCATAGCCTATATGTACTTCATCACTTATCCACATATATAATTTATATGTTATTGTTATTTCATTATTAGTAGTTCTATCAATCTTATTTACCCAAATCTTTTTATTTGTTATATCATCATATCCTACAGAATTTACTACTATCTTTTCTTGTCCACTTCCTATTTGTTCTGTTAAAGTAAATCTTAAATATTTATCATCTATTCTTGTTGTTCTTCCATCTGGTTGGTCTCCATCTACTAAGTCTATTTCATACCAGATATCATTTTCGGTATAGGTATTTTTTCCCTCAATTGTAAATTCAAAATATTCTTTTGGATCATATGTTTTAGATGGTACTGCATCTTCTATACTTATTCCGGCATTTTTTCCTTTATAATGCATATAGATATCTCCTGTTACAAGTTCGTTAGAGTCTCCTTCTCTTTGAAAATTATAAGCAGCATATGTTATTCCTAATACTCCTATTGTTACTATTACTAATAATATTCCTAATATTAATATTTTCTTTTTATTATTCTTATTTTCTTCCATACTATTTCCTTTCTTTTTTCAAGGTTTGCCCCTTTATTCTGTTTTACACAATTTATTATAGCACAAGATGTGGCTATCGGGCTATATTTTTTTAAATTTTTTTGAAAAAAATACAAGTTAGTTTTATTCTATCTAACTTGTTTCTTGAATTTTGTCAATTTTTGTAAATTATATTGGCAAATGAACTTTTATTTATTATTATAATATATGGACATGTTTGAAAAATCGGATGCTTTCCCTTTCTTTTTATTTTTTTATGAAAGAAAGGTAGGTGGTTATTATGAGTCAAAGAGATATATCTCAATTTATAATAATTTTACTATTATTTTTTATA
>CANRGW010000032.1 GCA_947630205.1 uncultured Bacilli bacterium | reverse complement strand
TTATTATGGTTATATCTGTGTAAATGGGCATGCTTTAAAGGAAACTAAGTCTAATAATACCAATTTTGCCTTTATCAGTAAAGTAAATTTAACAGAACCTGTAACAAATACAAGAGAATATGGAGAATCGATTGCTAGAATTGCCAATGTTTTAGGTGACTCTAAACCAATTATTCAAACTTTAGGAGACTTAAAAAAATTTCGAAGAACGAGAGCCAGTCGACTTGAAAAACAATTTATTACGCCAACTTTAAAAGATTGCGTTCCTGGAGACTTGGCCTTAGTAATGCCACATCGGATTATTACCAATATTCTTGATGGTTTAGAAGCCCTTGATAAAATTATTCCTGGTGTCAATAATGATGAAACTTTACTTTATGGTCCTGAGATTAAATTTTTCAGTAATGAAATAGAAACAGATAATCATTTTAAAGCTAATGATATGAATATATATTTTATAGGTGATGGAGCAGGAAAAGCTGGAAATATTGTTATAGCAGCAGCAACGGGATTAGTTGCTAGTAGAGATATTTTAGAAAGAATTAAGAAAAAGAAGAATAGTAAAAGCAAAGTTACCACTAATTAAATAACGGCAAAGAATAAAAAATTATAAAAAAATTATAAAGAATAAAAATGCAAAATACATATACCATTTAAAGCAATTTATCTTATTTAGTAAAAATATTTTGCTTTTTATTTTTTTCTTTTTCTAAGAGAAATAGTTTTTTAGCAGTCAAATATTTATCTTTATTTACTTTTTAAAACATTGAAAAACAAGTTTAAATATGTTATATATAACTTATAATAAAAAGGAGTTTTAGAATGAGAAAGAAAGTAATAATTTTAATAGCCTGTCTTTTATTAGGATTTTTTATAAACCCTTATGAAGTTAAGGCTGAACTTGGTAATATAGTATTAACTTCCCCAGATATTAACAAAACTTTAGACTCTGGCGATGTTGTTACGGTTCATGCTATATTTGGACTTAATAGTGAAATTACCTTAACTAGTGGTAGATTAGCAATTAGATTTGATGAAGATGCTTTTGAATTGTTAGATGAAAATAACAATTATTATGATTTAAAACAAAGTAGTCTTGATGGAATTAGAGTAATTGGTTCAGGAAGAACGCTTAATTCTCTTAATTTAAATTTTGTTGTTGATAAGTATAAAAAATTAGATAAGGAAAAAGAATATACAATAATGTCTTTTAAATTTAAAGTAAAAGATAATGTTACCAAAAATAATGCTTCTATATATACTTATGAAAATTTAAGTTCTTTAAAATGTTTAGAAGTATATAATGATGCTGAATGTATTTATAGTCTTGACAGTGATTTGAAATTTAAAATAGATGGCTTAGATAATAACAGTAAATTACAAAGTTTAAATATTTCCAATGTAGAATTATTACCAGAATTTAATGAAAATAAATTAACTTATGCTTCATCAGTTAAAAATAATATAGATAATATTAAAATAGAGGCTCAATGTGCAGGAAGAAATTGTCAAATTGAGGGACTTGGTAATAAAAATTTAAAAGTTGGTAGTAATTATTTCACTTTAACGGTTACTTCGGAAGCCTCAACTACAACAGAATATGATATTATTATTTTTCGTGAAGAAGCCATTAAAAGTTCAACTAATACCTTAAAATCATTAACGATAGGGAGTGAAGAATTAAATTTTGACCCAACTATTACCAGTTATCAAATTAGAATTCCAGAAAATATCCAAGTTCTTTCAATAAAATCCGAACTAACAGATCCAAAATCAAAATATGTTAAAGATTTTGGAAATAGAGCAGTAGATATTAAAAATGGTTTAAATGAAATACTAATAAAAGTAGAAGCCGAAAATGGAGATATAAATACATATAGAATAAATGTTATCAGAGGTCTTTCCGAAGAAGAAATGGCCAAAATAACCGATATTGCTGAATTAAAAATAAAAAATCATGATATTAATTTTTCTAATGAAAAAAACTACTATGAATTAGAAATTGCAAATAATGAGAAAGAATTAGATTTTGATATTGAACTTGTAAATGAAGAAGCCTCTTATCAAATACTTAATAACAGTGATTTAGAAAACAATAAAATAGTTATAGTTCAAGTTACTTCGGCTGATAAAACTGTTAAAAAAGAATATGAATTTAAAGTTAAAAATCGAAGTTTATTGGAAGAAACTTTAGAAACTAATTCTTCAAATATAATTCCTATATTAATAGTTGTTATTGTTCTTTTAACGATTGCTGTAATTTCCTTAATTGTATATATAATAGTTTATAAAAAGAAAAATTTAGTTAAAAATTAAAGTAAAAAGGAAAAATAGATAAACTCATAAAGTGGGTGATAAAGATATTTTTTCTTTTCTTTTAAAAAATATAATTTAAATTCTATTAAAGTTGGGAAAATGTGGTATTATATTATTATAGGAGTTTATTTATGGATAATAAAAGGAAAAAAAAGAGATTGAAAGTTAAAAATATTGTTTTGTTATTAATTATTGTCGTTTTTATTCTGGCTTGTCTTTTTATCTTTACAAAAGGTGATAAGATAGTTTTGCAAAAGAGTGTAACAGGTTATTTAGCAAGCAATACTAGTGAAGTTACTTTATATCAACTTGAGAATATTAAAGAAGGCGAAGAGGAAAAGGAAGAGTTGAAAGAAGTGCTTACGCTTCCAAGAGGAACGAAAATAAAATATTATGAGAAAAATGGTTATACTAAAGAAGAGAAAGAATATCTTAAGACGGAATATGATAAGAAAGATTATTATGTTTTAAAAGATAATATTAAAAGTAAAGAAAAAGATGTTGTTTTAGAGACAGAGTTATATGTTAGAACAGCAACTAATTTATTAAAAGATTTAGATGGAAGTCTTGGAACATTATTAGCAAAAGGTGAGAAAGTTGCAATTACTGGTTATAATAAATTATTAGATGATGGTACAGTTGATTATTATAAAATAAAAAAAGATGAAGAAGATGGATATTATTATAGTGAGTATTTAGTAGCAAGTGAAGAAGAAGCAAAAAAGAATTATGATGAAGAGGGGATTTATCAAACCCATCTTGCAAGAGTTGGAAAATTAGGCGGAGGAAGTGCTGGTAATTTGGATTATTATCCAACGGAAAAGGTAAGTTTTGAAAATAATAAAATGCCTGATGAAGTGTATGCTTTATATATAAATGGTTCTAAAGGTATTAAAAACTCAATTGATAATTATATTGAGTATGCTAAAACAACTAAGATTAATGCTTTTGTTGTTGATATAAAAGATAATACGGTTCCTGCTTATAAAAGTGAAGTATATAATGAGTTATCACCAACTAACTATAAATATGCTAATAATAGTGTTGAAGATTATAAATATGCTATTGATAAATTAAAAGAAAATGGTTTTTATGTTATAGGTCGTATTACAACTTTTAAAGATGATTATTATGCTCTTGATAATCAAGATGATGCTATTGGTAAAAAGGATGGAAGTTTATTAAAACAAGGAGGCTCTTACTGGCCAAGTCCATTTAAACGTGGGGTTTGGGAATTTACTATTAAGTTGGCTAAGGAAGCAGTTAACTTGTTTGGCTTTAATGAAATTCAATTTGATTATGTAAGATTTCCTGATAGATTAACAACGATTGAAAGTACAATTGATTATAAAAATACTTATGGTGAAGAGAAGGCTCAGGCTATTCAAAGGTTTTTAATGTATGCAGTTCATGAACTTCATAATTTGAATGTTTATGTGTCAGCCGATGTCTTTGGTGAGTCATCTTGGGGTTATGTAACGGCTTATGGACAATATTGGCCTGCTATTAGTAATGTTGTTGATGCTATAAGTGCTATGCCTTATACAGACCATTTTGAAAAAACACCTAGTAATTGGGAAAATCCTTATCAGACAATGTTGAATTGGGGAAAAACGGCTGCTTTAAGACAAACGGAAACACCTAGTCCAGCGGTTGCTCGTACATGGATTACTGCATATGATACTCCATATTGGAACCCTTATGTAACTTATGATGGCTCAATGCTTCAAAAACAAATTGAGGGTTTATATGAAGCAGGTCTTACAGGTGGATATATGACTTGGAATAGTGGTAGTAATTTAAATAAATATAAAACACAGTTTAGTGCATTTAATAGGGAGTATAAGAGATGATTAAATTAGAAAATAATACTTATGAAGTTATAGAAAATGTAAATAATTGCTTAAATCAAGAGGAATTAGTAAATAAATATACTGATTATTTTGAACCATTTGATTATATTTTAGGAGACTATGCTTATAATAAACTTCGGTTAAAAGGTTTTTGTGATAAAACCAATGAAAGATTTAGTAAAATAAATGATATTAGTACGAAGAATGATTATTTAAAAGAGTTATGTGCTTATAAATGTAATTATTTCTTAATAAAAAAAGTTAAAGAATAGATGTAAAGTAAGAAAGAAAATTTGTCAAGTAGAAATGTAAATTTTCTTTTTTTATTGAATTAAAAATTTAGATGATATATTATAAAAATATAATAAGGAGTTTGGAAGGAGTAATAATATGGATAATAGCAATTTAAATAAAGAAATCCAAGATAATGAAAATGTTGTTGATAATAATGTTAATAGCAATAATGATGTTAATGTTAATCCTATGATTAATAATAGTTTAAATGATAATGTTAATAATACTTCAAATGCAAATACAGAAGTTGCATCTTCTATAGAAAGTAATGAGGTTAAAGCATCATCTAGTGAGATTACACCATTGAAGGAAGTAGAAGAAGTTAAAGTAAATCAAGAAAATCAAAATGTAAATAAAGATATAGAACCAGAAAATAATGAAAAAGTAAATCAAACTAGTGATAAAAAAATAAATGGTTTTGAAATATCCTTGATAATTATAATAATATTATTAATTGTAGTAATAGGAATAATTTTGTATAAAATGTATTTTGCAGATAAGAAAGAGGATAATAAAAATAATACTAACGATAATGAAAATGGAGAGGTTGCTAAACCTAATGAGGGAGAATATACTTTAAATATTTATAAAACTGAAAGTGGTTCTTTATGTTCCAAAAAATCAGATTATTGTTCTAATGTAGCATATACAATTAAAACGGAAACAAAAGATGCCGAAGTTCTTGATTTTTCGAATAATGATTTACTTATTTTGTATAAAGATAATGATATTAAAATTTATGATACTAAAAATGATAGTATAAAAACAACAAAATTGAGATTAGATTTATATTATTATTCATTACTTGATGATGAGGGGAAATATTTAAAAGCAAGTGAAGATAAAAATGTTCATAAATTCTCGCTTTATAATATTGAAACAGGAGAAAAATTATTTTCTGATGCAATCTATTCTGATACAATCTATCTAGAAAGGTATAATGATAAATATTATATTTTTGCATTTAATGAACAATTATATGGTTATGATGTTTATACTGAGAATGAAACTTTTATAACTACTGTAACTTTTGATTCTAATGGAGATCATTATAGCATATATAATGGGAATTTATATTCATTTAGAGATGGTAAAATAACAAAATATAATATTGATGGTCAATTATTAGAAACAAAAGATTTTCCAAAAAATCAATTTAAAAATATAGTTAAAGATTATGTTCTTTATTTAGATGATAATAATTATTTAAGTTTAATGAATATTGAAACGGAAAAAAGTATTCAAATAGTTAAATGGAATGATAATTATGAACTTTATGGGGCAGAATATTATGATGAAGATTATATAAAAAATATGAATAAAAATACGGAAACGGGAGTTTATATAACTTTATATTATCGTTCAGGAAAAGATGCAAGTGGTAACTATGGTATGAAATATTGTTATACGGATGACGGAGAGATAAAAACTTATCCGATTGAATATGAAATGGGTGGACGTGAAAAACCAGTTTTGTATTTGTATCCAAACGAGAAAACTAATATTAAAGTAGAATTTGAACATCCAGAGTATTTAACAACAACATATCCAAAATATACTAATAGTTGGAATGTTACAGCATATCCAAATGGAGATTTATATGATGAAAATAATAAATATTATTATGCTCTATACTGGGATGAGACAAGATATCATGAAGTAGATTTTAAAGAGGGCTTTTATGTAACCAAAGAAAATGCTATTTCCTTCTTAGAAGAAAAATTAGATATAATAGGTTTAAATAAAAAAGAAAAAAATGAATTTATAATGTATTGGTTACCAATTTTAGAAAGAAATGAACAGAATTTAGTTTATTTTGAATTAACGGAAGAAAGAGAGGCTACTAATAAATTAATAATAACACCAAAACCTGATGCTTTATTAAGAGTTTCTATTCATATTAAAAAAGTAGATAAAGAAATAGAAATCAAAGAACAACATTTAGAAAAATTTAAAAGAGATGGTTTTGTAGCAGTTGAATGGGGCGGAATGACTTATTAGTTTGGTCTTTTGATAAGAATGTAAAATAAGGAAAGAAAATTTGTCAAGTAGAAATACAAGTTTTCTTTTTTTATTGAATTAAAAATTTAGATGATATATTATAAAAATATAATAAGGAGTTTGGAAGGAGTGATAATATGGATAATAGCAATTTAAATAAAGAAGAAGTCCAAGATAATGAAAATATTGTTGATAATAATGTTAATAGTAATAATGATGTTAATGGTAATGTTAATCCTATGGTTAATAATAGTTTAAATGATAATGTTAATAATACTTTAAATGCAAATACAGAAGTTGCATCTTCTATAGAAAGTAATGAGGTTAAAGCATCACCTAGTGAGATTACACCATTGAAAGAAGTAGAAGAAGTTAAAGTAAATCAAGAAAATCAAAATGTAAATAAAGATATAGAACCAGAAAATAATGAAAAAGTAAATCAAACTAATGGTAAAAAAATAAATAGTTTTGAAATATCCTTGATAATTATAATAATATTATTAATTGTAGTAATAGGAATAATTTTGTATAAAACATATTTTACAGATAAGAAAGAGGATAATAAAAATAATACTAATGATAATGAAAATGGAGAAGTTGCTAAACCTAATGAGGGAGAATATACTTTAAATATTTATAAAACTGAAGGTGGTCTTTTCACTAGTGTTCAAGAAAATGGTAAAGAATTAATTGCCACAATTGAAGCAGAGACGAAAGAAGCTACCGTTATAGGTACAGGTGGTTCAAATGATTTTGTTTTATATAAGGATAAAGTAATTAAAATATATGATATTAAAAATAAGAAAATAATAAGTACAAATTTGTCAATAAATTATAGACATTATGCAATGTATGTAGATAAAGGAGAAGTATTAGGAATAACTTATATAGATGAATATACTGAATACTATAATATAAAATTAAATAAAAGCATGTATGAAGATAGTAATTATGAATTATTTAATTTAAATTCAGATTATTTAATAGGAATGAATAATGAAAAATTTGTAATATTAAGTAGAACAGAAGAAAAAGAAATTAATACTTATCCGGAAAATTTAGATGGATTAACTTTAAAAGAATTTAAATATCAAAATAAAGAGTTTTCAGTTGTATCTTTGTTCTTTGATGGTGGAGATAATGTTCTAGGTATTTATGACAGTAATAAAAAGGCAATCGTTTCTAGCCTTGAAAATAAAATATCAAGTTATGATATTCGTGACAATTACTTATATGCTTGGATTGATAATACTATTAAAAAATATGATATTGACGGAAATCTTCTTAAAACTATTGATGATATAAATGATATAAAAGTTATGCAAATAATTAAAAATTATGTTGTTTGTATAGATAATGATTATTTAACACTTCTAAATATTGATACAAAAGATACTAAACAAATTGCTAAATGGAATAATGAAAATTATAGTTATAGTTATTATTATTCAGGATATTATGATAAAGATAAAATAAAAGAAAAAAACAAAAATGGTGAAGCGGGAATATATTTAATTGTTTCTTATAACAATGCAGATGGTAATTATGGTATGGAATATTGCTATACTGATGATGAAAAAATAGTAACTTATCCAGCAAAAGAAAGATTTTTTGAACCAGCCTACAAACCAGTTTTATATTTGTATCCGACAGAAGAAACTAACATTAAAGTAGAATTTGAACATCCAGAATATTTAATGACAACATATCCAAAATATACTAATAGTTGGAATGTTACAGCATATCCAAATGGAGATTTATATGATGAAGATAATAAATATTATTACGCTTTATACTGGGATGAGAAAATATATAAAAAAGTTGATTTTAAAGAGGGCTTTTATGTAACCAAAGAAAATGCTATTTCCTTCTTAGAAGAAAAATTAGATATAATAGGTCTAAATAAAAAAGAAAAAAACGAATTTATAATGTATTGGTTACCAATTTTAGAAAGGAATGAAAAAAATTTAGTTTATTTTGAATTAACAGAAGAAAGAGAAAGTTATAATAAATTGTTAATAACTCCTAAGCCAAAATCTTTATTAAGAATATTAATGCATATTAAAAAAGCGGACGGAGAAATAGAAATCAAAGAACAACATTTAGAAAAATTTAAAAGAGAAGGTTTTGTAGCGGTTGAATGGGGCGGAATGACTTATTAAAATTAATGAGTCATTTTTTCTTGAAAATAAAAAAATTAAACAGAAAAAAAGAAAAAAATTCAAAAATACTTGAAATAATAAATAAATATGATAAAATGTTATTAGAAGATATGGAGGGAATAAAATGGAAGAGAAAAAAACAGTAACCATAACTCATGAAAATGGTGAAGTTGAAACAGTAGAACTTTTATTGTCTTTTAAATTTAAAGATAACAATAAAGAATATGTTATATATACAAAAAATGAAAAAGATGAAAATGGTAATGTAACCATTTATGTTTCAAATATTACACGTGTTGGAGATAAAATGACTTTGAATGCTGTAAGTGATGAAATGGAATGGGCAAGAATTAAAGATTTATTAAGAGAACTTTCTAAAAATGAATAGTAGGAGGTAAGTAACATGCAAACTAATATATTAGATATTACGCAATTTATAGTCGATGAACCATTTAATAATTTTGATGCTGCTGCAAATCCTAGTAAGAGAGCAAAACTTAGTAAAGATCCTGAAAATATAATAAAAAGAGTTAAAACTTTAATGCCAAAATCAGAACCTAAAGAAGTATCTAATGAAGTACCCCCTATGCCAGAAGAGACTAAAGATACTTCTGAAATGGGAGCAACTCCAACCGCACCTGTTGTTGAACAAACTGTTCCAACTACAGAGACAACTCCTGAAGTTAGCAATACTCCAGTAGAAACTTCTGAATTCCGTTCGGATGATAAAATAATGGAAAGTTTTGAACTTAAAGGAGCAGCAGTTATTCCTGTTTCCACTCTTTATGGAGATAATGGAACAAGATTAAAAATTTCTTCAAAAGTTCATAATCGAGTTTCTCATGCTGACGATGTTGCTAAGGCTAAACTTCCACCACTAGAAGAACCAGCACCTACAGTATCAGATAATGAACCAGTTCAACCAAGTGTTGAAACGGCACCAGAAGAAGCAAAATCAACTATGGAAATACCACCTTTTCAAATGTTAGGTGATACACCTCCAACTATGGATGATGCTAAAACTACTGTAGAAACTAATGCCCCAACAACTAATCAAACATTTGATTTTAATCAAAAAGTTGACCTTGGTGCTATGGAAAATGCTTTAGAAGAAACTCCAGAAAATACGGTTAATTCAACCGAACCAGCAATTTCTCCTTCAGAACGCTTGGATAATTACTTGACTGATAAAAATCAAATGGCAACTAATTTAACGCAAGAGCCAGTTACTAATAATGCTGTACCTCCTGTTCAAAATTCCCTTGGTGATGATTTTGATATTCAAGGCTTAATTGGCGAAATTGAAAGTTTAAAGAAAAATACAAATGAACTTACTGCTAAAATTGATGAAAGAACAGCCCAAAATACTGATTTAACTCCAAAATATTTGGATGCTAAAGAGCGACTAGAGAAATATCGAAATCAATTACAGGAAGAAAGATTGTCTTTAACTCAGCAATATAATTTAGAAGAAGCAAGAAATCGTCGAATGGCTGAAGTTATTCAAATGAGTGAATTAATACCTGATGATAGTGCTTCTAAAAGTAAGGCTGCTTAACTATAAATTTAACTAGTGATAATAAAAAAGAATTTTTAAAAATAACGGAAATTCTTAGAAAATCACTAGTTTTTTTGTATAAAAATTTCTTTCTCTATCATAATATTAACGAAAGCCAAATAAACTATTAGTAGGTGAAATGTGATACGCTTTTTTCTCTTTTTAATAGGCTTTGGTTTTTCTATAATAGGATTTATGTATATAATTTTATACTTAAATTATTTAACAATTGGCTATACGTTTCTTGAATATTTAGTTTTTATTATGAAACGTTTTGAATGTTTATTAGCCTTAATTGGTTTTACTTTAATTATAATAGCAATTTTTAAAAAAGGAGATTAAATGATATACATATATGATATTTTATTAAATTTAAATAATGATTTTTATGAATTTTATGAATGGGAAAAGAATGATAATATTTTTCATATAAAAAAAATACCAATATTTCTAGTTGATACTAATTTTATGGAAGATTTATTAACAAAGAAAATTACTATAAATGATCCAATTGTTATGGAAATGTATAATAAAACAGAATATTTTGATACTAAAAAAATTAAAACTATTAAATATGCTGCTTTATTTACAGACTCTTATCGCGTTGTAGGTGTTTTATTAGATGATGATTATAAAGTTATAAAAATAAGTGACTTACTTTTAGAAGAAGCCCTTGATGCAATTGATATATCTGAAAGGTGCAATTTAAGAACTATTACATATAATATAGTAGGTACTAAAAAAGATTATAGTTTTTTAACAAGATCTGAAATAAAAATAAGAAAATCTTTAATATTAGAAATAAAAAATGCTTATAAAGAAAAAGATTTTTCTAAATTAGAATATTTATACTTTGAATATTTTAATGAAGACTCACATGATATAGATGAAATCTGTGAAAAATTAATAAATTCTTTGAAGAGAGAAATAAATGAAAAACATAAAAAATTATATGACTTAATTAAACTTGCGAATAGTAAGAATAAACTATCAAATTTGACAAATTAAAAACATTTTGTTAGAATAATAAACCGTCACTTAAGAGAGGTGAAATTATGTTTTTTTCTAGTAAGCAAGCAGAAAGTCTTTGTGACAATGACCCATCCCTGATTTTTTCTTTAATTAAAGAAAATGATAAAGAAATTGTTGATAATATTATTAGCAAAGATGGGTTTGATTTTAGTATAGAGGATTTAGAGGGTAATAATATAGTCATGTATTTATTAAA
>CANRGW010000031.1 GCA_947630205.1 uncultured Bacilli bacterium | reverse complement strand
CCCTTAAAGAAGGACATTTATATAAAGATTATAAGGAGGGTGAATACATAGATGAGATTCTTTAGAATTTTAGGAAGAAGTATAAGAGATGCTTTTAAAAGTGTTGGACGTAATTTTTCTTTATCCCTTGCAAGTATTTCTTGTATTATTGTAACACTTATTATTGTTTCTTTATCTATTATAGTTACTTATAATGTTAATGATTTTTCTGATACTTTAAGAAAAGATTTAACTATTGTTGCTTTTGTTTCGAATGAGGCTGATGATTTTGATGTTGAAAAATTAAAACTTGATATAGAAGATATTAGTAATGTTGAGTCAGTTACTTTTCAAAGTAAAACTGATATAAAAAATGAAATGATGGGTGAAGATCCGGCTTTTGAAAATGCCATGAAGAATTGGGATGATGAAGATAATCCTTTACAAAATACATATTTAATAAAAGTAAAAGATATTGAATTAATTGAAGAAACAGCAACTGCTATAAATAATTTATCTGAGATTGATGTTGTTAAATATGGTGAAGGAATGGTTGATCAATTAGTTACAGTTTTTAAAGTAGCCCAAAGAGTTTCTCTTGCTGCTGTTATTGCTTTAGTTTTAATGACAATGTTCTTAATTGTTAATACTATTAAATTAACTATTTTTTCAAGAAAAAGAGAAATATCAATTATGCGACTTGTTGGAGCAAGTAATTTTGCTATTAAATTACCATTTGTAGTTGAAGGTATGGTTTTAGGATTTATTGGTTCTATAATTCCCGTTTGTATTACAATTTATGGATATCATGCTTTATATACTTATATGGGAGGAAGATTATTTACAGATATTTTAAAACTTGTTAAACCTGAACCATTTATTTATATTACTTCTTTAATCGTTATAGGTATTGGTATCTTAGTTGGTATGATTGGAAGTAGTAGAGCCGTAAGAAAATATTTAAAAGTATAACGAAAGAAAAATATTTAAAAAAAATTATAGTTTTTAATATAATAAAGAAATGTTAAAGAATTTGGATAAGGATATAGTTTTTCCTTGTTCAAATTTTTTTAGAGTTTAAAATAAGTTTACTTTTAGAAGATAATAAATATATTAAAAAAATAGAGAAAAGATTTTAAAAATAAATTAGCACTCTATGTTGACAAGTGCTAATTTTTGAGTATAATAAGTATTGAAATATGAAATTTAGTCATATTAAATTATAAAGGGGATGATGATATGTATCCAAATAATAATGAAGAAAAAGAAAATGTTTTAGAAAAATATGGAAGAGATATTACACTTGATGCTAAAAATGGGAAAATTGATCCAGTTATAGGTCGAGATGAAGAAATTCGTGGTATTACGCGTATTTTATCCAGAAAAACGAAGAATAATCCTGTTTTAATTGGTGAACCAGGTGTTGGAAAAACAGCAATTGTTGAAGGACTTGCTAATCGAATTGTAGCCGGTGATGTTCCTAATAGTTTAAAGGATAAAAAAGTTTGGGAATTAGACCTTGCCAGTTTAGTAGCCGGTGCTAAATATCGTGGTGAATTTGAGGAACGTTTAAAAAATGTTTTAAATGAAATAAAAAAGAGTGAAGGCAATATTATCATGTTTATTGATGAAATTCACATGATTGTTGGTAATTCATCTGAGGGGGCTATGGATACTTCCAATATTTTAAAGCCTATGTTAGCCCGTGGGGAAATTCATGTAATAGGTGCAACTACTTTAAATGAATATAGAAAATATATTGAAAAAGATGGAGCCCTTGAAAGACGTTTTCAAAAGATAAAAGTTTCTGAACCTAGTGTTCTTGATACAATTACCATATTACGTGGTTTAAAAGAACGTTTTGAAATTCATCATGGGGTATCTATTACTGATAAAGCAATTATTGCTGCTGCAACTTTATCTAATCGTTATATAACCGATAGATATTTACCAGATAAAGCCATTGATTTAATTGATGAAGCCTGTGCAACTATTCGTGTTCAAATGGACTCCGTTCCTAATGAACTTGATACTGTAACGCGAAATATTTTATCACTTGAAATTGAAAAACAAGCGATTAAAAAAGAAAAAGATGAATTGTCTAAAAATCGATTAGAGGAAATAGAAAAAGAATTAGTTAAATTAAAAGGTGAAGAAGCAAGTTTAAAAGAAGCCTGGAATAGAGAAAAAGAAATAAATGATAAAATTAAGGCTAAAAAACAAGAATTAGAAAATGCCCGTTTTACTTTACAAACAGCCGAGAATAAATATGATTTAGAAACGGCTGCAAGATATCGCCATGGCGAAATACCTCGACTTGAAAAAGAACTAGAGGAATTAAATAAATTAGAAAAAAATCGTATTTTAAGTGATACTGTTAATGAAGAAGATATTGCTTATGTAATTTCTAAATTAACTAATATTCCTTTAACTAAACTTGTTTCAAGTGAAAAAGAAAAATTATTGGGCTTATATGAAAACATGAAGAAAAATGTTATGGGACAAGATGAGGCTTTAAAATTAGTTTCTGAGTGTATTTTAAAAAGTAGAAGTGGTATAAAAGATCCTAATAGACCAATTGGTTCATTTATTTTCTTAGGACCAACCGGAGTAGGTAAAACGGAAGTTGCGAAGACACTTGCTTATGAACTTTTTGATGATAAAAGTCATATGGTTAGAATTGATATGAGTGAATATATGGAGAAATTTAGTGTTTCAAGACTTATTGGTTCTCCTCCAGGTTATGTTGGTTATGAAGAGGGTGGCGAGTTAACAGAGGCTGTTAGACGTAATCCTTATAGTATAGTTTTATTTGATGAAATTGAAAAAGCCCATCCTGAAGTTTTAAATCTTTTGTTACAAATATTAGATGATGGACGAATTACAGACTCTAATGGTAGAACGGTTGATTTTAAAAATACCATAATTATTATGACTAGTAATTTAGGAAGTGAATATGCTTTAAATGGTGATAATGAGGGAGTTATTAAAGAATTAGAAGCAACCTTTAGACCTGAATTTATTAATCGAATTGATGAAATAATTATCTTTAAACCTTTAACTAAAGAAGTAATTTATCAAGTATTAGATAAAATAATAAAAGAAATCGAAGATAGATTAAGTGATAAAAATATTAAATTAAAATTAACTAAAGAAGCCAAAGATTATTTAATAGAAATTGGCTATGATGTTAATTATGGGGCTAGACCTTTAAAAAGAATTGTTTCAAGAACTTTAGAAGTTTTACTTGCTAATGCATTAATAAGTGGGGAAATTAGTTATGGGGAAACAATAACGTTTGATTTAAGAGATAATGAGTTAGTAATTAGATAGTAAATATTAAGATTTTTTCTTAAAAAAATAAGTTAATATTTAAGAAGGACAATATAATGTAAAATATTGTCTTTTTTATTGAATAGTTAAATACTTTTCTTTATAATGTTATTAGGAGTATATAATAATTATAAGACAGGAGGAAAAAATGAAAAATTTACAATTTAATAGTGACTCTTTAGAAAATCTTTCAGATGCAAATTTTAATTTAAATAGAACTGAAAGTAGAAGAAATGTAAAAATGACAGGTTATGCCTCAATTGATAAACCTTGGATGAAATGGCATGAGATGTCTTCAAGAGATGAAAGTGAAGATATATATATTGCTAAAGAAACAAATTTTTGTGATTATTTTATGAAAATGATTTCTTTTTATCCTGATGATAAAATATTACTTGATTACTGTGGGAAAAAGTATAGTGTTGCTGATATAAAAAAAGAAGTTAGTAAACAAATGATTATGTTTCGTAATTACGGTATAAAATCAGGTGATACAGTTTCCTTTTTAACTAATAGTGTTCCTGAAGTATTATTTATGTTTTTAGCCTTAAATAAATTAGGAGTAGTAGTTAATTTAATAAAATTTGATGAACCTGCTTCTAGAATAGATGATTTATTAAATATAGAGAATATGGACTTTCAAGTTAAAAAATCTAATTATTTTATAATATCAGAAACTTCAAGTACAATAGACTTTATAGGTAAGGCCAAAGAAGTTTTAAATCTTAATAGTAATTTAAAGAATGTTATAGTTTTAAATGATAGTATGGCACCTTTAACAAAAGAACAAGAAGAAGCCTTAAATTCTAATCCTCGTTTTCTTAGGTATGATGAATATCAAGAAAAATATGACCTTACTGGTAAAAGTGAAATTTTAGCTGAACAGATTTTTGGTAAGAATAAAAGTTCAAAAATTAAAATGCCCGAAGTTAGTAGAGATAATGTTGCTTTAATTGTTTATACAGGAGGTTCAACAGGTCCTGCTAAAGGAGTTGCTCTTACTAATCATAATTTAATGGCTAGTTGTCATGGTATGAAGTATAGTGATTATGGTTTTACTGAAGAAAAGGTTGCGATGGATTTATTACCAGCATCTGTTGCTTATTGGTTTAATGCTTCTTTAGGTTCAATGGTATGTGGTATGCAAGTATATTTAATTCCTGAATTTGAAATTCCTAAATATTCTGAATTATTAGATAGTATAAAACCAAATGTTGATTTTGGAGGTCCTATTCTTTTAAAAATTCTTCGTGACTCTAAAGTTAAAGATTTAAGTTATTTTAGTGATCCAATTAGTGGTGGAGATAAACTTGATGGTAGTGAGGAAGAAACAATAGATAAATCAATTACAGCAAGAGGTGCTGGTCCTGTTAGACAGTTTTATGGTTCTAATGAAGTAACTGCTATGGCTTCAGGTAACCCAACACATTTAAAGAAAATAGGAAGTATTGGAATACCTATGGTTAATGTTACAATGGCAATTTTTGAATATCAAACTGATAAAGAAATACCTTATGGACAAAATATTCAAGGAGAAATTTGTTTTACAGGACCAACGGTTATGAAAGGTTATGTAAATAATTCTGAAGAAACGAAAAATGTTAAATTAGTACACAGTGACGGTACAGTATGGGTTCATTCAGACGATTTTGGAATTCAAGATGCTGATGGCTTTATTTATCATAAAGGTAGGGCTAAAAGAATGATAACAAGATCGGGTGTTAAGTTTTGGCTTTCTAGATTAGAAGAAGAAGTTAAAATGCTTAATGTTATTAAAGATTGCTGTGCTACTAAATTACCAGATGATTATGAAAGAGAAGTTCCTGTTCTTCATGTCGTTTTAAAAGATGGTATGGAAGATGATTTAAGTTTTGTTGAAAAAATAGATAGTTACATAAATCAAAATATGCAATTAGGATATATGCCAAAGTATTATGTTATATGGGATGAATTACCTTATTCTGAAACAAATAAGAAATTAGACTTTAAATCTCTTGAAGCCTTGAATATTTTAGATACAGATAATTTCCTTATTGAAGGTCGTATTATTAGACCACGTCGGAAATTAAAGAAAATTAGTTAATGTTAATATAAACTTATTTTTTAACTAATTTTTTTAATTTGATTGAAGAATTAAAAAAAATGTCTTATAATCTTAATAGAGAATAGGAGATTTTATGGAAAGTTTTTATTTTACAATTTATGGTTTAATTTTTTGTATATTGCTTATTGTTGTTTATTTTTCAAAAAAGAAAGTTAAGAATTTAGAAAATAAACTATATTCAATCATTATTGCTTCTTCATTTTTTTCTTGCTTAGCAGAGGTGTGGACTTATATTTTAGTTGTACAGGGAGTTGAGTCCTATGCCCCAATTTACTTACTAGCCTTGAAGTTACTTTTTGTTGGATTTTTATCATGGATATTTTTCTTTACACTTTATATTTTTGTAATAACTATTGATAATAATAAAGATGAGAAAAGTATTAATAAATTATTAAAGAGATTTATTTTATATTATGCTTTTACCCTTTTAATAGTATTTATATTACCAATTACTGTTACTAATACCAATGGTTTATTATTGCCAACTGGTCCATCAGTTACAGCTATTTATTTAACCGTTGCTTTATGTACTTTAGCTATGTTTGGAATTTTCTTTAAGAATATTCGGAATGCTAAAAATAAAAAATTTGTACCATTATATATATTAATTATTATGTTTATGGTTAGTTTTATTGTTCAAAAATTATTTCCATCTCTTTTAACTATTAATGTTACTCTTGTTTTTACAACTTTTGTAATGTATTTTACTATTGAAAATCCAGATATTAAAATTATTAATGAATTAAATAAAAATAGATTACTTGTAAATCGTGCTAATGAAGAAAAATCTAACTTTTTATTCTTAGCATCTACTCAAATAAGAGAACCTATTAGTAATATTGAAAATTTATCTAATATTAAAAATGATGCTAATGATTTAAAAAAGAAAATGATGGAAATAAATAATAATGCTCATACATTATCATTCTTAGTTAATGATATTATGAATATATCAAGTTTAAGTAACTCTAATATAAAAGTTATTCCTAATAAATATAGTCTTGTTAATTTAGTCGAGAAAATTCGTTTAATAAAAGAAAAAGAAATACATAATGACGTTGAATTTCGTATTAATTTAAGTAAAATTATACCAGAATATTTATATGGAGACTCTAAATTAATTGAACAAGTTTTACTTTCTATTCTTAATAATGCGATTAAATATACCAATAAAGGTTTTATTGAATTAACTATTAATGCTATTGTTAAATATGATATGTGTCGACTTGTTATTACTGTTGCTGACTCAGGAAATGGAATACCTATTGATAAAGTAAATGATTTACTAATGGTTGATGAACCTTTAAATAATGAAGATTTAAAACGTTTAGAAACAAAAAATGTTGATATTAATACTATTAAGAAGATTGTTAATAAATTAGGAGGATATTTTACTATTAAAAGTGAAATTGATAAAGGAACGGAGATAAAGATTGTTCTTGACCAAAAAATTGATACTGGTATCCAAGTTTCTGTTGATAAAGTATTAAATAATGAAAAAGTTTTAATTGCTTCAAGCAATATGAGTTTTATAAAAAATATTACAAGTTTAATAATTAAAAAAGGTTATGATGTTGAAAATTCTATTTATGCTAATGATGTATTAGATAGAATACGTGTTGGACAAGAATTTTCTTATATATTTTTAGATGATATGTTAGATATCAGGGCTTTAGAAGTTTTAAGAAAATTAAAGAAAAATCCTAAGTTTAAAACTCCGGTTATTGTTATGTTAGATAGTGATACAGAGTTTATAAAAGAGCATTTTGTAAAAGATGGTTTTACCGATTATTTGTTAAAATCTGATTTAGGAAATGAAATTAATCGTATTTTAAAATAAAGTTTTCTAAAGAATTAATAAAAGTAAAAATTTAAGTTTTTACTTTTTTTAGGAATTATTTTAAAAAAGTTTTCCACTATTTTGTGGATAATTTTTATAATTTGCATAATAAAAGATATTTTGAACATCATATTACTGGTGAATTGTATGATTTCTGATTTATTGATGATGGCTTTAAAAGGTAGTATTGCTGTAATTTATCTTTTTTTTGTTGTGAAAATTTTAGGAAAAAAACAAATAAGTGAACTTAATATATTTGATTATATAATTGGTCTTTCTCTTGGTAATATTGCTGCTGAGATGACAGTTAATGAACAGATTTCTATTTTAGGTGGTTTAGTTTCTATGAGTGTTTATGGTTCTTTTTCTTTATTAGTTTCTTATCTTGCTGAAAAAAGTCTTAAAGCAAGACGTTTTTTTACAGGTTTTCCTGTTGTTATTATGCGTAATGGTAAAATTAGTAGAAGTCAGTTAAAAAAATGTAAGATTGATATTAATGATTTACTTCAAGATGCAAGAGAAAGTGGTTATTTTGATATATCAACAATTAATTATGCTGTTATGGAACCAAGTGGTAAGATTAGTTTTTTACCTAAGGCTAAATATAATCCATTAACGCCAAGTGATATCAAGGTAAAAGTAAATGAAAATAGTTTAACGGCTAACTTAGTAATTGATGGTAATATTATGCAAGATAATTTAAAAGAAATAGGTCATGATAAGGATTGGTTATTAAAAAGATTGGACAAAGAGGGTTATAAAGATGTTACTAATTTATTATTAGTTGTTTGTAATAATAAAGAACAATTAACTATTTATCCTAAAGATGAAAATGTTTTTAAAAGTGTTTTAGAATAAAAAAATGAAGAAAAAATTTAATTATTTATCTTCGTTTTTAGTATCAATTAAAATTAAAGGAACGGTTAATTCTTTATTAGTAAAACCTGCATGATTGGCTTTAAAGATAGGTGATGAATTATCATAGTTTATAGATATATTTTTAACTGCTACCATTAAATAATCTCCTATTGCATCTCTTAAATATTGATTATCTTTTTCTCCAAATAAATTATTTTTAATAACTTCATCACCTATTTTTATAGATTCACTTGTAAAGTCTCCTCCTAACATATATCCTCCATCACTTCATCAACTGTTAATAATTTAAAAGTATTTTGAAAATATTTATTATATAAATCTTCTAATTTTTTAGAAGATACATTTTCTTTAAGTTTTAAACCAAGAGCCCTCGGTTCTATCGAAGTTGTTCTTTCTAAAAGATTATAAAAATCTGGATAATCACTTTTTAAAGTAATAAATTTTGTTCTTATTAATCCATGATCAGCCAAGACAATAATTAAAGTATCTTGTAATTTTTTACTAAGATTTTCAATTTTATCATTTAAATTTTTAATTTCTTCATGAACTTCTTTTGAATAAATACCAAATTTATGCATTAGACTATCAGGTTTTTCTGTATAAGCATATATAAATTTTTTTTCTTTTGTTTGACATAATTTTTCAATTCTTTCAAGTACTTCATCAATATTTAAACAAGGATTATCTTTTACAAATGGATAGGCAAAATAGGCATGTCCATTTTTTTGTTCGTTTATTAAATCAACAATACTTTTAAATTGCATATAAGGTTTATCAGTTACTTTTTTTAAAGGTTCTTCGTTTGTATCTTTAATTTTATTTAAATATAAAGAAATAGTTTCATTAGTATCTTTAAAATACATATCCCAGCCATACCAATTATGTTCACTTGGTGTTAATCCAGTTAATAAAGAAGTAGTAGCAGCCGTTGTTGTAGGTGGAAAAACTGTACTTATATCTTTAATTTTATGACGTCTTAAAAAGTCTTTTTTAGATAAATGATCATTTAAGTTTAAACTACCAAGACCATCTAAAACTAATAAAACTACATTTTTATATTTTTTCTTTTCTAATAAAATATCTAATTCTTTTAATGTATTATGATAAGGCTTTAAATTAAAATATTTCATAATAGAATTAGTAACACTTATACTAGAATTTTCTAAATCAATATACATATTTCCTCCTTTTTAAATTAACTTAATATTATAACTTTTTTATTAGCATATTGAAAAAGTAAATAAAAGTCAAGATAAAATTAATTTATTTATATATTGGGATTTTTTAGAATATATTTTAAAGAGTATTATGGAAAAATTTCAGAAAAAAATTAAACAATTTATTGCTAAATAAGGATTTATATGTTATATTATGTACGAAGTAAGTGATTACTTTAATAACTTCTTGGCTTTAAATAGTCCATTAGTCCAAAAGGAGGTGTATGAAAAATGCGTAATTATGAAGTTATGTTTGTTGTTAGACCAACACTTGAAGAAGAAGCAACTTTACAAGTATTAGCAAACATGAAAAAGGTTCTTGAAGATATGAAAGCAACTATTAAGTCTGAAAAAAATATGGGACGTAGAGAACTTGCTTATGAAGTAAAAGGGTTCAAGAATGGTAATTACTTTTTATTAGAGGTTGAAGGAACACCAGAGGCAGTTAAAGAATTTGACCGTGTTGCTAACATTAACGAAGATATAATTAGACATATTGTCGTTAGAGTAGAAGAATAGGAGTAATTTATGAATAAAGTATTTTTAGTAGGTAGATTAACAAGAGATCCAGATTTAAGATATGGAACAAATAATAATGCTGTTATGAGAACTTCTCTTGCTGTTGATAGACAATTTCAAAATCAAAATGGTGAAAGAGAAGCCGATTTTATAAGTATTGTTGCTTTTGGTAATCGTGCTGAAACAATGAAAAAATATTTAACAAAAGGAAGTCAAATTGCTATAAGTGGTCGAATTCAAACTGGTTCCTATGATGGTCAAGATGGAAAAAGAGTTTATACAACGGATGTTATAGTTGATGAATTTCAATTTTTAGACTCTAAAAACCGTGGAGGTCAAGGTGATATGGAAGTATCTTCTAATCCTTCTTCAAATTCAAGTGATAATCTTACTCCTTATGACTTTTCTGAAGAGGCAAGTGGAAATTCTTCAAGTGAAGATGTAGACCCATTTAAAGATTTTGGAGATAAAATCGAGATAGATGATAGCGATTTACCTTTTTAGATAGGAGGATAAAATGGCAGAATTTTATAGAAAAAAGAAAAAAGTATGTTACATGTGTACAACAGGTAAAGATATAAATTATAAAGATGTTGATATTTTAAAAAAATATATAAATGATAAAGGTAAAATTTTACCTCGTCGTGTAACAGGTGCATGTGCTAAACATCAAAGACATATTGCTGAACAAATTAAAAAAGCACGTGCTATTGCTTTATTACCATATACAAATAAATAGAATTTAATTTCTATTTTTTTTTGACTTGAAATATGATATAATGAATTTAAGATTTTTTACAAGGAGGTTCTTATGAAAGTCATATTTTTAAGGGATTTAAAAGGACAAGGTAAAAAAGGGGAAATTAAAGAAGTTAGTGATGGCTATGCTATAAATTTTTTAATTAAAAAAGGCTATGCTCTTAAGAAAACCGAGGGAAGTTTAAATAAACTTAAAGAAGAACAAGAACATAATAAAGAACTTGATTTAAAAAATCGTGAAGAGGCTTTAAAATTAAAAGAAAAACTTGAAAAAATAACTTTAAATTTTAAAGTAAAATCAGCTAAAGATGGTAGAATGTTTGGAAGTATTAGTACTAAACAAATTAAAGAAGAATTAGTTAAAAAAGGTTTTGAAATAGATAAAAAACAGATTGAAGCTCAAATTATTAATACTTTAGGTATGCATATAATTGTAATTAATTTATATAAAGATATAAAATGTAATTTGAAAGTTCATACAGAAGGTATATAATATGTTAAGGAGTGTACCTAATAGTAAAGAAGCTGAACAAGCCGTTTTAAGTGCTATGTTTTTATCTAAAAGTGCTCTTGATAAAGTTTTTGAGTCTATTGATGAGAGTGCTTTCTATTATGATAATAATCGAAAGATATTTTTGGCTTTAAGAAATTTATATGAAGAAAATATTCCAATAGATATGACCACGATTACAAATGAACTTCGTAATAAAGGGTCTTTAGAAGAAATAGGGGGAGTTATTTATTTAACTGAAGTTTTAAATACGGAGTCAACGGCTGCTAATATTGATTATTATTTAAAAATTGTAAGTGATGATAGTTTAAGAAGAAGATTGATTGAAGCATCAAATGAAGTTGGTCAATTAGGTTATAA
>CANRGW010000030.1 GCA_947630205.1 uncultured Bacilli bacterium | reverse complement strand
GGTAAATTGTCTTTAATGCTCTTTAAGACAATTTTATAACTATTCAAAAGTTGCACTTGACTTTTTAATTAATAAATCTTTATATTTATTTATAAGATTTATCTTTTTAATTAAGATTTTTTCCTTGTTCAAAATTAAAACCATATTTCTATGGTTACTACTCTTCAATTAATTTTTCCATTAATTTTAATACATTGTCTTTATTACTTTTATATTTTTTAGGTTTAAAATCTTTTACTTTTGAAAGAGCCTCTTCAATATCTTTTACGTCATCAACACCTATAATATAACCTTCTTTAGAAAAATTATTGACAATTTGTAATTGATGATCGTTTACATGTTCACGATATTTTTTTAATCTTGGAACGGCTATTATTTTTTTATTATATTTTAAACCTGTTAAAATAGACCCTACTCCTCCATGAGTAATTATTAAATTTGCTGTTTTAATTAAATTTTCAAAATCAATTTTACTAATTAAATTAAGTATTTCCATGTTGTTAGATTTATAACTACTAGAATAACCTGCTTGTACAATTACTTTTTCTTTAATAACTTTTCTTTCTATTAAATTATCAATTTCTTCTAACAATCTTATAAATTTTTTATCTTGTGTTCCTAAAATTACTAAAATCATAATATACTCCTAAAAAATGAAACCCATATAAATTGCTTTTGGATAAAGTTCTAACATACTTTCCCATTGTACTAAAAAATGGTCTGCTATCGGATAAATTAATCTTCCAGCAACAGTTTTAGTTGTCCTATTGGCTAATGTTTCAATATAAATTATCTTTTTTCTAAAAAGTTTTCCTATATAACACATCCAAAAAGCAGTATGTGTACCAGTTGTAATAATAACATCTGGTTTTATTTTAAGAAAAATATAAAAAGAACGAAAAAAGTTAAAAATAAATTTAAATATATATGTAAAAATATGTGATTTAGTACCATAGGCAAGATAATAAACATTATTATATCTTTCTTGTAAATATAAGTTAGAGTCTGTTTTCTCTGTTACAATACTACTATCATATTTTTTAAACAATTTTTCAAGTTCTAATAATTCAGATAAATGTCCACCTGTCGATGAAATAAACATAACTTTCTTTTTCTTTTTCATATTCTCCTGCTAATTCCTCTCTTATCATAATTATAGCATATAATTATAACTATTGTTCAAAATTTAACTCTTTTTGACATTAGAAATTAATAAACCCGTTACAAAGCCTAAAAATAAAGTTACTATCCATTCATCAAAAGTATTTCCTGCTAAGTATCCAATTAAATAAACTAAAAGGATGCACATTATATAAGTAAGATTTAAAAAATTGAAATTCTTTTTATTTTTTAATATCATTACGAAAACATAAATGACTATTCCAAGATATGGCATAATAAATAATATTAAACCTAGAATACCTAAAGAATAAAACTGCGTTATAATATCATTTTCCATATAAATATCGGCATTCATTGGTCTTGAAAATGACATCCCGGCTATATAATCTAATTTATTATTATTTAATTCAAAAACTCTTTTAGTAATATGCGTTTTTATTTCTCTATTATCACTTCTTTCATTATAAGGAACTTCTAACATATAAAGCCAAAAATCAGGATCTTCTTGATAAGGATATAGTTCATAAAAAAACTGTTCAGACAAGAAATAATCTTCAAAATTTTCTTTTAAAAAGTTGATTTTTTTCGTCTTTATTTCTTCCATTACTTCTTCTTTATTGGAAGAATTAATACTATTTTCTAATTCCTTTATTTCTAATTTAAAAATATCTAGTTTATCTATATTATCAATTTTTTCTTCAATTTCTTTATGATTATCATCAGCATAAGTTCGATTAGCAACTGGTGAATATTTATAAATTGCAGCACTTAGAATAAAAAATATAATACAAAAAAGGAAATTTAAAGTTATTATTTTTTTATCTTTAGTTATTACTTTAAAGAAAACATATAAAATCATACATGCTACGAAAACAGCTAACATTCCTGCTGATGCAATACGTGTTCCAAGCATCATCATTGCAAGCATTGTTAAAAATAAAGTAACAATATTTATTATCTTAAATTTATCTTTTAAAACAATATAAACAAGTAAAGGAAATAAACTTGTCATAACCCCACTTAATTGATTAGCATATCCAAAAAGTCCTTTGCTAGCAAAATATTCATAAGTATATTTTTGATAAATACCTGGTTTAAACCAACCAAAAAAATTAACAAGAATAGTTTTTGTATCTTCTAAAAAATAAGAAGTTCTAGCAATACATAAAAAGTTAGTTACAACCATAATAACTGAAAATATTAAATAAACTGATAAAATAATTTTTCGAACATCTTTATATTCTAATTTATTTTCTTTAGTTATAAAAACTAAAAGTAATGGACAAAGCATCCTAATTAGATAAAAAACTTCTTTAAAAAAAGAATAATTTTGAAATCTTAATATACTAGTTGAAAAAAGTGTTGCATTATATAAATGCAATAAAGTATAAACTAAATATATACTAATAAATATAACTAAATTCTTTATCTTTAATTTATCTTTATATAAATAAATAGAACTTATAAAAAGTAAAAAAAGAAATATCATCCTTAATATTGTAGCAGGTGAAAATTTAAAAAGACTAATTATTTTATCAGTATATAAATAATATATATCAAAAATTGGTTGTAAAGCCATAAATACAATTAAAGAAATTTTACTAATTTTTTTTAAATTCATTTAAATCACACATCCAATAAGTTTTCTATTTTCTTGACGATATCATTTATATTATACGAAAAATCTTTTAAATTATCATGACACTTTTTTAAAACCTTCTCGTTTTCAATGATACCCAAAATACCATTATACAACCCTTCAAAACTATTTTCAACAATTATTCCAAATTTCTCATTCATTATTTCATTTATACTTAAAACTTTACATGCTAAAACCGGAACTTTTAAAATTAAAGCTTCTAAAATAACTAAACCAAAAGGTTCATAACGGGAAGTCATCAAAAAACAATCAGAATTTTTTACATAAGGATAAGGATTTCTTTTTTTACCTAAAAATAATACTTTATCTTGTAAATTATATTTGGCAATTAATTCTTTAATTAATTCATCATCGGGTCCACTTCCAATTAATCTTACAACAACCTTATCTAAATAATTATCCATATCTAATTTATGTAAAACTTCAATAAGTCTATCATACCCTTTCATAGGATGAATACGACCAACGGATATTAAATTTAATTTATCTTTTGAAAAGTTAATTTTTTCCTTTTGACTATCTTTAATAATTTTTTCTTCATCAATTAAATTATAAATAACCTCTGTATTAGAAACATTATATATTTTGGTAAATTCTTTTAAAACACCATTACTAATAGCAATTATTTTATCAAAATTTTTAAATATTTCTTGAAATAAAGTCCTATAATTAGCCGTTGAGTCATACATACTATAATCAGTATGTAACCAATGATATTTTCTTTTACTATCACCATACGATGTAAAAATAGCAGTAAATCCATCTTTAAAAGCAATTTCTACGTCATATTTTTTAGTTAAACATTTCTTTCTTTCTTTAACAATTTTTTTCCCAATTAATTTTGTTTTCATTAAAAAAATTAAATATAACTTTTTAAAAATAAGTTTTATATTTTTAGACTTCAATACTTCTTTTAAAGAATAATCTACGGTTTCAAAAAAAGGTGTTCCGTAAATTAAATTAACCCTTTTATCTAAATCATCTAAATAATCACCGTTGTTATGTAAAACCATAATATCAATATCATACTTTTTAATATTAATAAATCTTAAAATATCACGAAGTAAAATGGAAACTCCCCCCATTCTTTTTTCATCAACGACAAATAAGACTTTTTTCATTTCTTACCTCCAATACACATAATTTTAAAATATATTTTATTAAAAGTAACTAAATATAAACCTTTTAAAGATTGATAAAAATATTTATTTCTTCGATAATGAGGAAATTTCTCTTTAACATTTTTCTTTGCTACCTTATAAGCATTTTCTCTTAATTCTTTATCTAAAGTTGCACTTCTTTTTAAAAAGGTAGCATATAAATAACGAACATAAACAAATTCAAATTCTTTTAAGAAATGCTTAAAATAATCATTTTTTTGATAATCTTGATATAAACTATTAAAATTATAAATATAATCAAATAATTTTTCAGTAAAAACTTTCGATTCAGATTTTTCTCTTTGATAATAATAATATAAAGGTTCAGGAACAAAACCTACTTTTTTTACCTTAGGTAAAATACTATATAAAAATTCTACATCCTCAGCATAAACATTTTTAAACTTAATTCCTTTTACTAATTCTTGTTTATATAATTTATTCCAAATAACAGGATATAATTTAAGAAAATATTTCTTTAAATCTTTAAAAGTTAAAATATCTCCGTTTAAATCTTTAATTCCCATATCATCATGGTCGTCATAATGATAATAAAAAGTAGATGATACAATATCATAATCCATACTTTCCATTTTATTGTATAACTTTTCATACATTTCTAAATCAACAAAATCATCACTATCAAGAAAAGCAATCGTTCTACCACTAGCAAGTTCTATGCCCCGATTACGGGCTTCAGCAATACCTTGATTTTCTTGATTTATAACTTTTATTTTTAAAGGATATTTAGTCAAATAAGAATTTAAAATAGCACTTGTTTTATCAGTAGAACCATCATTTATAACAACTATTTCGATTTCTTTTAAAGTTTGATTAACTAAACTATCTAAACATTTATTAATATATTTTTCACTATTATATGCTGGCACTATTACACTTACTTTAATCATTACTTCTTCGTCCTTTCATAATTTTTCTAATAAGTTTTAATATTTTTATTTGCTTATGATAAAATAAAGTACAGAAAATATGATATTTAAAGTTTTCTTTTTTATAATAAGGATTTTTTTGAAAATGCGGAAAATCTTTTTTCATAATTTCTGCGACTTTTTCAATATTTTTAATTCCCTCAGGATAATCAATAAATCTTAAGTTAGCAGCATGTAATAATGCTTCTATATACGTGTATTCTAATTCTAAATAACAACTATCATATAAATTATAAGAAATAAATTTATTTTTTAAATTTTCTAAGGAACCAAATATATCTTCCCATTTAAAATCATATTTCGTTTTATTTATAATACTTCCTTCTCTTTGAAAATAATAATAAAAGGGCTTCTCAACATAACTAAAATTTGTTGTTGTGGCATGTAAAAAAGGCATAATTGCAATATCTTCAAAATAGTAACCCTCTAAGAATTTAATTTGATATTTTAAATATAAATCTCTTTTAATTAATTTACAACAAGCACTAGGATTACCAGTAATTATACTTTTTTTATTTTCTTTATCATAAAAAGGAATTAATTTTAAAGGAGTTTTATTATCATCTCTAAAATATTTATAAAAATCACAAAAAACAATATCTGATTTTTCTTTTAAAGCCTCATTATACATTTCTTCTAACGTATTTAAAGCAATAAAATCATCACTATCAAGAAAGAAAAGATATTCTCCTTTAGCATACATAACTCCACTATTTCTAGCACTTGCTAAACCACCATTCTTTTTATAAACAATCTTTATTCTATCATCATTATATTTTTCTTCAATTAATTTAATAGAATTATCAGGACTACCATCATTTACAACGATTATTTCAATATCCTTTAAAGTTTGATTAATTAAACTATCCATACATTTAATAATATAGTCAGCAACATTATAAACAGGTACGATTACGCTTACTTTCATTTTATACTTCCTTTCTTTTTAAAATACGATTATGGAAAAAATAAGATATACGATTTTTTAAATCTTTAAATTCCTCAGTTTTAAAAGTTAAAAGAATAAAGATTAAACTTGTTGTAATTACTAAGACTATTCCTTTTAATAAAAACATAAAAATATTTGCAACAACAATTAATTTTGTTAAATAATAACAAATACCAAAACTTAAAATGCTTATAAATAAATATTTAAAATATTTAAAGAAAAATTCCCAAGGTTTTTCTTTAAAGACATGTTTATAGACAACACTAGGATCAATCCAAGTGGCAGTTGTTATTCTCGATACAATTGTTCCAATAAAGACACCTGCTAAACCAATTTGTTTTGCTAAAACAATTGATACTACAATATTTATAAAGGCTGAAACAAGAGGTGCATATTTAAAATATTTAAAGTTACCAGAGGCATTTCTAAAAGTTGAACTAGCATATTGAACTCCATTTATATATAACTGAATAACAATTGTTAAAACAACTAAATCATCTAAAATGTATTTAGAACCAAGCCATAATTTAATAAAATCATTAAATAAAAAGTATAAAGAAATAGCAATAACCGAATAAGTAATAGATGTAAAATAATGTAATTCTTTAAAAACTTTTCGACTTTTTTCCTTACCATTAGTAGCAATTAAATTACCAACACTGGAAGTAAAAGCATAAAAAATTTGATTAAGTATCTGGGTAATAGCACTTAAAAGTAAATAATAATTAGAATAAAGTCCTAAAACGACTAATCCTAAATATTTAGAAATAATAATACTATCCGTTCCATCTAAAATAACGCCTCCAAACCTACTAATAACTAAGGCTTTAACATTTGTATAAATTTTATGTTTTTCTGATTTAGAAATTTCTTTTTTTCCTAATTCCTTTAAAAAAGGATACATTTTCGTTGCTTTAGATGCTAAGAATAACTGGGTTATAAAAGTATTTAATACTTGTAAAATTAAATATAATAAATATTCTTTGGTTAAATATAAAACTACTAATTGAATTATAATTTGACTTATTTTAAAAAGATAAGTATATTTTAAAATAATATAATTTTTTTGGTCTGCTAAAAGAATAGATGTTTTATAAGTAAAGAAATAAGAAATAGATGTATCTATTAAAAACAAAACATAAATTAAATAAATATTTTCTTTGATATCAGGTATTTTGGCAATAATTTGTGGTATAAATGGCATGATTAAAAGGCCAACACCTAAAATAACAATACCAATAATTCGATAAGTCTTTTTTAAAAAATTAGTAATTTTTTTTAATTGTTCTACATCATTAGTTGCTAAAGGTTTATACATTGTATAAACAATTGCTCCCCCTAAACCTAATTCGGCAAATGATAAAATCGTAAGAATATTAGTAAATAAACTATTTAAACCTAAATATTCTTCACTTAAAATTTTTATAAAAATAGTTCGTGATACAAACCCAAAAATAAGACTTAAAATATGAAAAAAAGTTCCCACCCACATATTTTTAATAACATTGTTTGTTCTTGTATCCTTATTCATGGGAATTTCACCTCTTTATAATTATATCATAGGAAGATAGTTTTGGGAATAAAATATATTAATGAAAATGAATTAAAAAAGAAAAAAATTACCTCTTTAAAAAGTAATTTTTTAAACCATTTAACTTACAATCAAACGACCATTATAATTTAAATCACCTTGATAAGTATTACTTATCCATAATTTTAAATTAATATTTTTTGTTTCTTTTTGACTTAAATTAGCAACATATATTATACCATCCATATTTAATGATTGAATATCTTTATTATTAATAGAATATTTTACATAATTATTGCTAACATTTTTAGATAATAAATCCGGAACAATTGTTATTTTTATGTTTTCAAGTTCATTTCCAGTATTAGAAATAGAAAAATCATAACTATTTAAATCATTTAACTCATTATCAGCAATCTTTTTTAAAGAATTAAATGCAACTTCTGAAGACACCGAAATATTATCTTTTTTATATTCTTTATAAACGACTTGATTTTTTAAATTAAACCAACAATAAGTTGAAATAACTAAAAATAAAAGTGTCGTGATAATTGATACCACATGATTAAAAATAATTCTTCGATAAAGCAAAACAACCAACCCCCAAATAATTGTTGTTATTATATCATATTTTATCTATTTTAGCAAGTTTTTATCTTTCACTTCTCCTATTAAATGATTGTTATTTCTTTCTTTAATTATAACTTCAACAATGCTATTGGTCTTTATCTTATTAGGTATTTCAACTCTTAAATAATTATCGGTGTAACCAACAGAAACGCCATTTTCAGATTTTTCAATAAGAACATTTAACGTTTTATTAATAAATTTATCTAAATAATTTTTTTCTAATTCATTACTTAATTCAATTAAACGTTTTACTCTTTCTTTTTTAACTTCTTCACTTATTTGATTATCCATCATATCGGCTTTCGTTCCTTTTCGCCTAGAATATGGAAAAACATGAACTTTCGTAAAACCTATTTCTTTAACGAAATCTAAAGTTTCTTGAAATAATTCTTCTGTCTCTCCTGGAAAACCAACAATAACATCTGTTGTTATACTAATATCCGGACGAATTTTTCTAATCGTATTTATTTTATCACGAAAATAAGGTGTTAAATATTTCCTATTCATACTTTTTAAAATAGTATCACTTCCTGCTTGTAAAGGTATATGCAAATGGGAAACAATTACCTCAAATTCTTCTAAAACTTTTAAAAATTCATCATTTAATTCAGTTATTTCAATTGAAGAAATTCTTAATCGTTTAAGTCTTTTAATTTTTACTATTTCTCTTAATAATTCAGGAAAAGTTGTCTCGATATCACTTCCATAATGACCTGTATGAATACCTGTTAGAACAACTTCTTGATAAGAATTATTTACTAAAGTTTGAATTTCTTTTAAAACTGTTTCTTTCTTTTTACTTCTTTGTTTTCCTCTTGTGTAAGGAATTATACAATAAGAACAAAAATTTTCACAACCATCTTGGATTTTTACAAAAGCCCTAGTATGTGAAGTCATATTTTCAATAAACATATCTTCAAATTCTTTATCAAAATCTTCATAAAGAAGTTTTTTCTTTTCTCTTTTTTTAAGATATTCTTCAACTAACTCGACCACTAAAGATTTATCTTTATTTCCAAGAATAATTGAAACATTTTCATTTTCATAATCTTTATGAGCCTCGATCATACAACCCATAACGACTATAATTGCATCTTTTTTCTCTCTTATAATTTTATTGATAATCTTTCTACTTTTACTATCACTTGTATTCGTAACACTACAAGTATTAACTATATAAATATCACTTATACCATCAGTTATTTCATAACCTTTTTTTTGAAAAAGTGATAAAACGTATTCTATTTCATAAGCATTTACTTTACATCCTAAATTGATTGCTTTAACTTTCATATAAACTACCCCACAAAAAATATTCGCTTTTTAGTTATTCTAATACAAAAAGAAAAATCAATCAAGATTTTTCTTTAATTCATTTAAGATATGTAAGAATTTATTTGTTTTTCGAATTTCTTTATCAAGTTTTTCTAAATTAGCCGTATTTTCAAGTTGAATTTCATTTAAGTTCTCTGTTTCAATATTGCTAGGAGCAATATAAGAGACACTTTCTAATTCTTCACTTTCAACTTTATCAAGACTTAACTCTTCAATAGGTTTAGCCGGATTACTCATATCAAACTGTTCAAATACTTCATTTAAAGAAATTGGTTCATTACCTTCTTCTTCCATATTAACAACAGATAACTCTTGTGTTGCTGATAATAATTCTTGGTAACTAATAACAGCATTTTCTTCTTCCATCGCCTCTAAATTACTAATTGTATCTTCTAAACTTAAAGGTTTTTCTAATTCTTTTTCAATATTTTCTAACTCTAATTTAGCCTTTTTAACAGGTTCAACTTCTAACATTTCAATTGGATTAATACTAGGTGTATTATTAGTAATCATACTTTCATTTGCTAACCCAAATCCTGGTGTATCAATATCTTCTATTAATAAATCATCATTCTCTACAGTAACATTATTTTCCATTGTATTTAAAACTGTTTGAACCTTAACTTCAACATTTTGTTCTTGAACTTCTAAATCATCTTTATCATCAAATAAAGCCGATTTAATATCATCAATTTTCTTTTGTTCTTCTTCAGAGACTTCTACTTTTAAAGGCTCAACAACAGGCATTTTCTTAGTAATATCAATGTTTTCTAAAGATAACTCATCACATTCTTCTTTATTTACTTCTTCTTTCATATCATCAATAATTTGAAATTCCATTGTTTTACTTTGAATTTTTTTCTTTTCAGAATGTTTACTAACTACTTCCATAATTGACAATAAAATAACAACAAAACTTAAAAATCCTATAACACTTACCATAATCATAATTTCAAAATTCGTGAATAAATTCATCCGAATCACCTCTCATATTCATAATTTATCATACTAAGTGCAACAATACTTGCTGTCTCGGTTCTTAAAACCCTTTTCCCTAAAGATGTACTAATAAATCCTTTGGAAAGTAAATAAGTTTCTTCTTCCCTCTTAAATCCTCCTTCAGGACCTACTACTATAATAATAGTATCATACTTTTTCTTATTTTGCAAAACCTTTTTTAAACTTTTTGTCAACTCATTAACAGTACAAAGTATTTTTAAATCAAATTCTAAAGCACCAAGTTCTCTTAAATCCATAACTGGCAACACTTTAGGAATGATATTTCTTTTAGATTGTTCACTTGCTTCCTTGACAATTTTTTGCCATCTGGTAACCTTTTTTAAAGAATCTTTATTATCTATTTTAATAATACTATTATAAGTTTTTAAAGGAATAAACGAATAAGCCCCTAACTCAACTCCTTTTTGAAGAATTAAATCCATTTTATTTTCTTTAACTAAACTTTGAGCAATAGTTACTTTTATATCCATTTCATTATATGTATCTAATTCTTCTATTATTAAAGCCGTAACAGGACTTAAAGTTTCAATTCTTGCCTTGTAAAGTCTTTCTTGATAAACAACTTCAATTATATCTCCTATTCCCATTCGCATAACTTTCGTAATATGATAAGTATCATCTAAACTTAATTTAAATAAATCATTTTCCCTTTCTTTTGTAAAATACCTTTGCATCTAATCCACCTTTAAAACTTTCAATAAATCTTTAAAATTATAAATAATATCTAAATCATCTCTTAAAAAATCATAACCATTATATATCATAAAACATTTTATTCCAGCCTTTTGAACTTTATCAATATTAATAATATCATCATCAAGAAAATAATCAATTTTTAAATCTAAACATACTTTATCTTTTTCTTTACAAGAAGTTACAAGTTCATCAAAAGGAATTTTATTTTCTATAAGCCAATTAAAAGTTTTTAAATAAGCATTACCAAATCTTTTATCATCTCTTGCTGTAATTATAATTATTTTATAATCTTTTTCTTTTAAGGTTTCTAGTGTTTCAATAACACCATCTCTAATCTTGGCCGAAGAAACAAATTTAGGTAATAATTCTTTCCGAAAATAATCCCTTTCACTAGTACTCCAATCAAACATTTGTCCTGGATAATAAGAATTATTGTTAACTATGCCTTTTCCCTTTATACTTTTATCATATTGAATGGCTAACTTTATCATATCAT
>CANRGW010000029.1 GCA_947630205.1 uncultured Bacilli bacterium | reverse complement strand
TAAACAGTTGATAGACGAATATAAAAGTTTTACCGAAGAAAAGAAAAAAAGAATGAAAAAAGAATATTTTAGTTCGCTTTACTCTTATTCTGTGTTGGCTATAGAAAATCTTTTAAAAGTTTTCTAATTTTTTCTTCAAAGTCACCACGATAGGTTGTTCCTGCTATAAGAGTATTCATATCAATACTTATAATTTTTTTATTTTTTAATTCTTTAGGAACTAAATCTTTTTGAATAGCATAAGCTAAACCTTCAACAATAGCTGTTTTTCCTACTCCTGGTTTTCCAAGTAAAATAGGAGACATATTTTTTGTTAATAAGGTTATAATTAATTTTTGAATTTCTTTTTCACGACCAACAGCCGGATTAATAGAAAAATTCATTTTGGTTATATCTTTTCCATTAGTTTCTAAGAAAGTCTTACTTTTTTCTTTTTTAGGATTAGTATCTTTATCATATATAATAGGTGTTTCTTGATTTATTGTTCTTCTTTTTAAATCTTCTAAACTATAACGAGACATATCATCATAGTAATTCTTTTTTAAAAATAAATAAAATTTAGCTAATAAATTAGAATTACTTCTTGAAGAATAAAATAAATTTATAAATAATTCTTCGGGAAAACAAATATTTTTATAATCTGATGCAAATAAACTATTTAATAAATTTTTAAAAATATAAAAATAAGTAATGCAATCATTTTCACTTAAATATTCATTATCATTTACTTTTATTCCTAGAAAATATTCAAAAATATCTTTAGTAATTCCATTTTGTTCCATGATATCTCTTATTTCTGGATTTACAATAATACCTGCTAAAAATAAAGAGGCTACTTTTAAATCATTAGGAGTTAGAGACTCTCTTGTAAATAATTTATTGGTTTTTATTTTTATTGATTTATCATAAATATTAGCATATATTTGAAAAGCTTTAACTAAAAGTTCTCTTGTTTTATAAGGATATTCATTTAAAATTGTATAATCTATTTTATTGTTTGCCATATTTCTCACCTTGACTGTTTGTTAGTATACCATATCTTTTAGTTTTTAACAATTAAATTTTTATTAATCTTTTTCTAAATCTAAAATTTCTAAATTCAATGTTAATATATCACTATAAGTGAAGGATTTTATTCTTTCATTATCTCCAAAAGTTTTTATAGTAAAAATAAAGTTGTAAGTATTTTCTATACAGCCTTCAAACTCTTCTATTTGATTTCTTGCTCCATTAAATCTAAAATGTAAAGGTTTACCAATTTCTTTTGTAAGATTGTCTTTAATTTTTGATATCATCTTGGATACCCCACATACATAGTTCCATTAGTAATTATTCCACCTATTCCTTTTGAACCATATTTTGTTTTTTCAAGAATACCAATTAAATCAATAGGTTTGTTTTTATCACTTAGAGCAACACTTGAGGCAATTATAGCAGGGTCAAGAGCATGAATATTAATTCTTTTAGGACTACTAGCAAAATTAGCACCAGCTTTTATTAATTCTTCATAATTGGATTGACAAGCACCAGCTATAATAATTAAATCATCATGATTTTCATATTTGCGTGCTTCTTTTACTCCTTTAATAAAATTACTCGTATTTTTATAATTTTCATTGTCCGTTTCTGAGCCTAATTTTCGATAATAGGCATCATGTCCAGTAATAACTAAAATATCTGGATTATATTCTTCTAATAAACCTTTAACATTATTACCTATTTCTTCTTCTTTTATTTTAACGCCAATTGCTTTAACATGAACATTTTTATAAAAATCCATACATCTTTCTAAATAATCTTCATCAGAGTCAATATGTAAAACTTTACCTGGTAAATAAAAATATTCATTACGATCTAAATCAACTTGAAACCTATCTAAAAATACTTGATCATCTTTAACATTGTTACTTACTTCAACTTTTTTTAAATCAGAAGTTTCACTATCAGCTAAAAGTCTAATATTAACACCTTTTAAAATAGCAATTCCAGAGTCAATATCAATTATTTTAAAAACCGTATCGTTGTTATGAGAATTACGAGTAACTAAATCACCAATATTAAATGGCATATAATCATCTCCAAAAAATTATATGCCAAATTCAATTATTTATTATATTTTTTTCAATTATCTAAGCCAAACAAAGTATTTATACGTGGTATCCTTTTTACTATTTCAGAAGAAATAACTCCTAAAAGAAGATTTATAATAGCAATTATTACTACAAACAAAACATTGATATTTAAAAAATGTCCAATTATTGTAAATAATATAACTTTATAAAAACTATCAAATAACATTAATTGATATGAATATAAACCTATTTTCTTTAAAAAATTAAGATTTTTAGGAAAATATTGAACAATTTCTTTTAATACAAACATTAATGAAAATGCTAATACATATTTAATAGGTAAACAATCCGAAATTATATTTTTATAATATAAAACAGAACAAGTTAAAATTACTATTGTTGTTATAATATTTAAACTGATTTTATACTTATCTAATAATTGAATTTTATTACTAACATTTAAATAATATCCAAATAAGAAATAAGGAAAATATTGAATTGTTTTATTAATTTGGAAAATATTGGGAATAAGAGAAATATTAAAAATATTAATAATAATACTATAAATCATTGCAACAGTTCCAACTATTATTATTGTTTTTTCTAACTTTTTTGTTTCTTTAATATTCCAAAATAAACATATAATTAAATACATTAAAAGAATTGCATAAGAGAACCAATACAAACTACCAAAAAGAAAAGCATCTACTATTTGCATTAAAAAATTACTACTATGAACAAATTCTCCAGAAATAACATTAGAATACACTAATTTTAAAACTGTAAAAGTTATAAAAGGAATTAATATTCTTTTAATCTTTTTATTAATAAATTTTCTTTTATCCTGTTTATGACATAAAAAGCCAGATATAACAAAGAATAAAGGAACATGAACAGAAAATATAAGTGTCTGTATTAATCTATAAAGATTAGAAACATCAGACATTTTTGAATAATATGACATGGAATGTCCTAAAATAACTAAAATTATTGCTATAGCTTTTAAATAATCTATTTTTTCATTATTTTTTATTTTCATAAACTACCTCTTTCACCTTTTAAATTCAAAATAATTACTTAAAACTACAACAAAAAAACACATAAAACACTAGTATCTCTAGTACTAGTTTCTATGTGTTTTACTTTTTTAATTTTTAATTTTTCTAAGAAATTATAGTAACCCCCCCCCGTAGTTGACTTAGAGTTAACAAACTTTATTATAGACATCAACATCAGCACCTTTCTATACATTTGAATAATTTCTTTTTCCTATTATAACAAGATACATTTCTTATTTCAATAACTTATTAGAATTTATTCTTTATTCCTTATACTTTAATAATTATTATAATCTTAATCTATTAAACTATTAGACATTTCAACAAATACTTCTAAAGGTAATTCTTCGGCTCTTGATGTTAAATCAAAATTATATTTTTTTAAAACATCTAAAATTATTTCTAAATTATAATTTTTTAAATTATTTCTTATATTTTTTCTTTTATATTTAAAAGCATCTCTTATTAAATTATCAAAATGTTCAATATTCTTTAAAGGCAATAACTTATCTTTTCTTATTAAAGAAATAACCATACTATCAACATTAGGTTTAGGGGTAAAAGAATTCCTTGAAACAATAAATTCTTTTTTTATAGTAAAATAATAATTCAAATAAACTGTTAAAGAATTATATTCCCGACTTCCAGGTTTAGCATTAAATCTTTCTCCTACTTCTTTTTGGATCATAACCGTTATATATTTAAAACTTAAACCAGAATTAATTACTTTTTCAATAATTGGAGTAGTTATATAATAAGGTAAATTAGCAACTAAATACAAATTATCATAATTATAATCTTTTAAATCTTCTTTAATATCACGTTTTAAAAAATCATCAAAAATTACTTTAACATTAGAAAAATCCTTTAAAGTATCATCTAAAATTGTTTCTAGTCTTTCATCTATTTCATAACATAAAACATTATCAGCAACTTTTCCTAATTCTTTAGTTAAATTACCACTTCCTGGTCCTATTTCTATAACTAAAGATTTAGAAGTAATAGGTACACACTTAACAATTCTTGTTAAAACATTTAAATCATTTAAAAAATTTTGTCCTAATGATTTTTTATAAATAAAATCTTTCATAAATTCCTCTCAACTTTTATATTATAACATGTATATTCTCTTTTTAAAAAATTAATTTAATAGCAAAAAAATAATTTTTTAGACAAACTCATAATATATATTATTAGAGAGGAAGATAACTAATGAAAAAATTTTTATGGCTATTAATTATTTTAATTACTATTACAAGTATTTTATGTTTAATAAAAGAAAAAAAAGAAGATAAAAAAATAGTTGTAGATAATCCTTATAAAGTTTTTACTTTCTATAAAGAAGAAAATTTAGAAAGATATAAAAAATATAAGAAATTAAATAATTTAGATATAAAAGATATTATTTTAAGAGTTAATATGGGATTAGATAATAGTTTTTATACTCATACAAAAGAAGTTACTTTTGATAAATTAATGCTTGTTAATAAATATAATTATGTTTCTAAAGATTTTGAAGTTCCTAATTTAGTACCTGTTAAAGAATTCGCTAAAGAAGGAATGTATTTAGAAAAAGAATGTATGGAGGCTTTTGTAAAAATGGCCCAAGATGCTTTAAAAAGCAATTATAATATAAGAGCTATTTCAACTTATAGAACTTATAATTATCAAGAGAACCTTTATCAAAATTATGTAAAAAAAGATGGAGTAAAGGAAGCCGATACTTATTCAGCAAGACCAGGTTTTTCGGAACATCATACCGGTTTAGCAATTGATGTTGATAATATTAAAACAAGTTATACAGATTTTTTAAATACTAAAGAGTTTCAATGGATGCAAGATAATGCTTATAAATATGGTTTTATTTTAAGATATGGAAAAGATAAAGAAAATATAACGGGTTATATGTATGAACCTTGGCATTATCGTTATGTTGGAAAAGATATTGCGAAATATATATATGAAAATAATATTACTTTTGAAGAATACTATTATGAATTTATAGAAAAAAATTAGTTTAAAAACCTAAATAAGTTTAAACTAATTTTTTAATCTTTTGGTCTAAAGAATAAAGAGAAAATGAAAGCAAAGAAGATAGCAGAAGTTATTCCCGATGCTGTTAAATCAAATACTCCCATAGCAAGTCCCATAAAACCAACTTCTGATGCTCTTACTAAACCACCATGAATAAGTAAATGACCAAAGGAAGTAATCGGAACTAAAGCCCCGGCTCCAACATATGCAACTATCAAATCATAAATATTAAAAATATCTAACGCTGAACCTAAAATTACAAAAATACTAGTAATATGACCTGGCGTTAATTTAGTATTATCTAATATTAACTGAGCAATTAAAGAAATTAAACCTGCAAATAAAAATGAATATATGTATATCATTATTCCACACTCTCCAAACTAATAGCATGCGCTATACTTAAAATATTTTCTTTTTGAAAAACCATTGTTGGGTTAAATAAAGCACCAGTTGCAACATATAAAACTCTTTTTAATTCTTTATTTTCTAACTTTTTAATAATATCAGAATAAACTACTAAAGCACTTGCAACAGGACCAGAACCTCCGGCTTGAACTTCTTTTTGGTTATCCAAGTCATATAACATAATTCCACAATCATTATATTTTTTACTTAAATCAATTGAATACTCATCTTTCATAAAATCGATTAATATTTCTTTTCCAAAACGACCTAAATCCCCTGTTAAAATTAAGTCATAATCATCAATAGTTCTTCCTAAATCGTTTAAATGGCTATTAATTGTATGGGCAGCCGCAGGAGCCATAACACTTCCCATACTCATTGGGTCAGTTTGTCCCATATCAATAGGTGTTCCAATCGTTGAACTTTCAATCCGAACTTTACTTTTGGCATTAGTTAATAAACAACTTGCTCCTCCCGTTGCTGTAAAAGTTGCTGTACCAGGTTTTGGTCCTCCATATTCTGTTGGATTACGAAATTGTTTCTCGGCTACCATATTATGACTACTAACGGAAACTAAAACATTATCACACATTTTACTTTCAATAAAATTAGCACCTAATAATAATCCCTCCGTGTTAGTTGCACAAGCACTATAAATTCCTACAAAAGGTCTTTCTAATTCTCTTGCAGCATAACAACTAGCAGCAATTTGATTTTGTAAATCACCGGCTATAAAAACATCAACATCACTTTTTTCTTTATTGGCCTTTTTTAAAGCAAGTTCAATACTATCAGACATTAACTTAACTTCAGCACTTTCTAAACTATCTTTTCCAAAATACATTTCTTTATAATGTTTATCAAATCTTTTACTTAAAGGTCCTTTAAATTCATAAGGTCCTACAACCGTTGAAGTTGATGTTACATATACATTTTTATATTTTGTTGTCATCTAAACACCTCCCATAATAATAAGTCTTAGAAAACCAAAAATATATGCTGAAACAACCCCATAAATAATAACCGTTCCTGCTAATTTAAACATATTAGCACCAAGTCCTGTTACAAAACCTTCTTTTTTATATTCAATAGCAGCACTTGTCATAGAATGAGCAAAACCCGTAATTGGAATAATTAGTCCACACTTAGCAAAATTAACCCATTTATCAAAAAATCCTAATGCTGTAAAGAGACTTGCAAGAAAAATAAGGGTTACAATCATAAAAACAGAAGCATCAGATGTTGATAATTTTAAATAATAAGAATAAAATTCCACTAAAAGTTCTCCAATAACTCCCATTAAACCTCCAACTACAAATGCTATAAAAGCATTTTGGCCTCTTTTTTCCTTTGGCTGATGAGACATAACTAATTTATCATATAATTTCTTTTCCACATTATCACCATTTTTATTATTAGCAAGTTAAATAAAATTATACAAAAAAAAGACTAGAACTAAATCTACTCTCTTTAAAACTTTTCTAGTATTTTATTTACTTAGAAATTTTTTCAGGATAAACTTTTAAAAGATTAAAACCATCATCAACCTTTTTTAATTCCAATTTTCGGTATCCTGTATAGCAAGAAGATGTAAAAGGATAACAACCATAATCATATCCACCATAAGTTACAATTATTTTATCATCACTTTCAATATTAATATTATCACGGTTCCAGTTTTGATTAGGCATAAAGTCGGTTGCAAGAACTTGAACTTTAACATTTTCACCATCATCCATAAAATTAAAATAATCTTTACTAAGCGTAATTTTACTTACATCAAGCATATCTTCTTTTAAATTACCAAATATTTTACGTAAAAACTCATCTATTTTCGCTTTAGGAATAGTATATTCATAAGTATACTTATTATTTTCTAAAGTAATAGCAGAGCCATCTTCTGTAAGTGAAAGAAAATTCCAACCAAAGAAATTACTATAAATAGTAGCATCAGCAGTTGAAATATCAAAATCGGTTTCAAAATCAATAAAATAATTAGAAATTGAAGGATTAGCATTTAACCACTCTTCAACATCATCCTTAATAACCGTTGACTTTACTGGTTCTTCTTCATCTTTCTTTTTAGCATTAATGCTTTCAAAAATATTTACAAAACCATAAGCAACAAAAACTGTTCCCATAATTATTCCAATTAAAGAAATAATAAAATTACGTTTATTTTTTATCATATTCATAAGCTCCTTATTATTTATAAGAGAATTATATAATATATTTTCTTTTTTTACAAGATAAACTTACTTTACATTTATTATACAAAAGTTGACAAAAAATATTTTTTTCTATTTACATACTTTTCCTATTCTTCTCGACGATTAATACCAATTAAAGTTATTTCATCTGTTTGAAATTTTATTCTTTCAATTATTCTTCTAGCCTTTATTTTATCAGCCGAAGTACTTTTTATTTGCAAATGATTTTCTAATTCTTTAATTGTCAAATTAGAAGTAAAGAAAGTTGGCAATTTATAATCCATTCTATACTGTAAAATACTTCCTAAAACTTCATCTCTTGCCCAATCAGTTAATTTTTCAGCACCTATATCATCTATTAATAAAAGAGGTACTTTTTGAATACTAGTAAATAATTCTTGATATTCATTTCCAAAATTATTACCAAAATTCCCTTTTAATTTTACAAGAAATTCAGGAAAATAAATAATAGCACTACGATAACCAAGACGGGCTAATTCATTAAACAAAGATGCTATTAGATAAGATTTACCAGAACCAAAATTACCATTTAAATAAATACCTTTAGGATTTTTATTTTCCTTATATAAATCATAAAATTCTTTAATCTTTTTAATTATTTCTAAACGATTTTTATCATCTTTATAAATATTTTTAAAACTTGCTGTCTTTAAAATAGGTGGTACTTCAAAAAAGTAAACATTTTGTAAATATTTAGTTTCTTCTTCTAATTTCTTTTTATAACAACATGCTTCATAAGAAAAAGTTATTGCATCAAGGGATACTTTAGGAGTTAATTTAAAACCTTTCATATTATTCCGACAAGAAACTAAACCTTGACAATTTTGACAATTTTTACATTCAATAGCAGCATCTTTTAAACGAGATGTATATTTCATTTTTATCTCCGAAGGAGTATCTAAAGAACTAACTAAATTACTAAAATCTTCATCTGTTAAAGCATTAGCATATGCTGCTTTTAATAAATTATTATCTTTTCTTTTAAGAGCTATTTTTTCCATAATACCTCAACTTTCTTTTTTTTAATATAGCATAAAAGATTTAGTTTAACAATAAAATCCTAAGAAAAAAAGATAATATTTCCTATTATCATTTTAAATCATAATTTAAATTAAGAAGTTCAGGAAGAACAAATAACCCATCTTTTCTAATTAAGACATCATCAAAGTATATTTCTCCTCCACCATAATCTTTTCGTTGAATTAAAACCATATCCCAATGAATATCTGAGTCATTTCCATTATAACATTCTTTATAAGCAGCACCTGGTGTAAAATGAATACTACCTCCTATTTTTTCATCATATAAAATATCTCCAATAGGATTTAATATTTTAGGATTTAAACCAAAAGAAAATTCTCCAACATATCTACTACCTTCATCAGTATTTAAAATTTGATTTAATTTTTCAGCATTGTTTTTACATGTTGCATCAATTATTTTTCCATCTTTAAAAGTTAAACTAACATTTTCAAAGATATATCCATCATAAGGAGACTCTGTATTAAAAGTAATAGTTCCATTTACACTATTTTTAACAGGAGCAGTAAATACTTCGCCATCAGGTATATTAGACTCACCTGAACAAATAATTGCTGGAAGTCCTTTAATACTAAAAGTTATATCGGTTTTTTCACCTTTAATTCTAACCTTATCCGTTTTTTCCATTAATTTTTTTAATGGTAACATATCTGTATACATTTTATCATAAGGAGCCGTCATTACATTAAACGCAAAATCAAAAAATTTATCATTAGTCATTTTAGCCTTATAAGCATCTATCATACTTGGATAATTAAGAAGAACCCATTTCTTTTTATTAACTTGAATATCTTTATATTTACTTAAGGCTTTCTTTAACTTATTATTTAATTCAGAATTAACATTTCTATCATAATAATCACTTAAATTATAACGGATTTGAATAAATGAGTCATATTCTTCAACTTCAAATTTTAAAGTATTTTTTTTATTAGCAATTATTTCATCATTTAAATTTTCTTTAACTAAATTACTAATTTCTGGATCTATATATTTAATAGTAGGAATTCCTTTATGTTTTAAAATATCTTTAACTAACGCTCTTATAAGAGGCATTGTTTCAGCACTTTGATATGTTATTAAAACCTTTTCTTTTTCTTTTACTTTAATACTATGGTTAACAATTATTTCACTTAATTTTTCTATTCTTTCCATTTTAACGTTCCTTTCTTTTTGACATAAAATACTTTGGAAAGGAGTATTTATATGTACACTAATTATAATATACCACAAAAAAGATATTATAAACCTACAAATTATCAAACAACTTCAAATTATACAACTACTTATAGTAATGATGATCGTTTTATTGGAGGTGGTTTTTTAGCACCATTTCTTTTAGGTGGCGTTGGAGGTTATTTAATCGGTAGACCAAACAATTATAATAATCAAGGACCAATTCCTGTTTATTTTCCACCACAAGGACCAGCACCATATTATCCACCATATTCTAATACTAATATATATTATTAAAAAAAAAAGGCTTATGCAAAATTATGCGTTAAAGCCTTTTATTTTTCTAATAACCAATCTATTATATTTTTATGAACTATGCCATTTTCAGAAAAATCAAATTCATCCATAGATAAAACATATTTAGGATAATTATCATCTATTTTTTTATAAACATCAAATTCTCTTCTAATAATATCTTCACTTGCAAGCATATAAGTAACTTGAATATAAATTTTTTCATCAAATCTTTTAGCAACAAAATCTATTTCAGCATTTTCCATATTTCCAACACAAACAGTATAACCTCTTGAAATCAATTCATTATATACAATGTTTTCTAAAAAGGCTCCAATTTGTTCTTTTTTTCCCTCACTTAATATATTAGTAAAACCTAAATCTGTTAAATAATATTTATATTTTCCAGTTAAAATTCTCTTTCCTCTAATATCATATCTTTCGGCTTTAGATATTAAATTTGCTCTCGTAATATAATCTAAATAATTATATAAAGTCTCTATAGAAACACCTCTTGATACACTTTCAAAATATTTTTTTAAACTATCTGCTGAAAAAATTTGAGATGGGGTTGTTAAAATATAATTAACTATTCTATTTAATAAATCTATATCTTTAATATTAAATCTTTTTACAATATCTTTTATTATAATAGAGTCATATATATCATTTAAATAGATTTTTTTTGAAGTTTCATCAGTTTGCATAAATCTTTGAGGCATACCACCCCATTTTAAATAATCATTAAATGCTTCTTTTTGTTTCTTTTTCTCTTTTATTTTTAAAAGTTCACATACTTCACTAAAAGTAAATGGTGTTATTTTAAAACTTACATAACGACCGGCTATATGTGTTGCTAAATCACTTGATAATAAATCGCTATTAGAACCAGTTATAAATATAGAGGTATTTTTAGTTGCTCTTAAAGAATTTATAACCTTTTCCCAAAATTCAACATTTTGTATTTCATCAAAAAATAAATAGTATTTTTTCTTATCAGTTATTTTTTCTTTTACATAATTATATAAAGCTTTAGAATTAGTTAAATTTTCATAATCAATATCTTCAAAATTAATATAAATAATATGCTTATCATCAATTTTATCCTTTTTAAGTTCATCAATAATCTGCGTTAAAATAACTGATTTACCAGAACGTCTAATTCCAATCAAAACTTTAATCAAATCCTGATTATAAAATGGTCTTATTAATTTTAAATATCTTTCCCGAATTATCATATATTTTATCACCTTTATATACATTATAATATTATTACCATTTTTTGTCAATTTATTACTCCATAGAGTAATTTTTTCATTAAAATCATAAAATTTTACTCTTAAGCGAAAAAATAAATTTTAGCGACAAAAAAAGACCTATTAAAGTAAACAACATAAGTTTAACTTCCATAAGTCTATTTATTTTACTAACTTTTTAACTTCTTCCGTTACCTTTAAAGCATCTCGATAATTATTAATATTTTGATAATTAATTTCTCTTAACATCATCATAACATCGGGAAAACTAGTTTCAAATTTAGCAATTAATCTTTTTAAAAGTAACATATAATCTTGATACATTGTTTTAGCATCAAAGTTTTCATCAAATTTAAAATCTTCTCCACCTAAATTAGCAAACCTAATATCTAAATTATTTTTCTTAGAATATATAAAATTCATAACAGGTTTATTTTCACCTTCATAAATAG
>CANRGW010000028.1 GCA_947630205.1 uncultured Bacilli bacterium | reverse complement strand
ATAAAAGGTATGTCAGCAAGAAATTTAAGATACATGCAAAAATTTGCTAATGAATTTGATAATGATGAATTTTTGCAGCATCATGTTGCAAAATTACCTTGGACTTCTATTACAACTATTATGGATCAAGTAAAAGATAAAGAACAAAGAATTTGGTATATTAGAGAATCGATCAAGAATGGTTGGTCAAGACCAATTATAATTCATCAAATAGCAAGTAAATTGTATGAAAGACAAGCTCTTTTAGAAAATAAAACTACTAATTTTGATGAAACTTTACCAAAACCAAATAATGAACAAGTAAAAGAATTATTAAAAAATCCCTATATTTTTGATTTTATAACTACTGATAAAGATGTAAAAGAACTTGATATTGAAAAAGGATTAACTTCTAATATTACTAAATTATTGTTAGAGTTAGGAAATGGTTTTGCTTTTGTTGGAAGACAATATCATTTAGAAATAGAAAATGAAGATTATTACATTGATTTGTTATTTTATAATTTAAAAGTTAGAAGTTATGTAGTAATAGAGTTAAAGACAACTGAATTTAAACCAGAATATGCTGGCAAACTTAATTTTTATTTAAGTGCTGTAGATGAGTATATTAAAGATGAAAATGATAATCCAACATTTGGTATATTACTTTGTAAAGATAAAAAAAGAGTGACAGCAGAATTAGCCCTAAAAGATATTAATAAACCAATTGGAGTAAGTGAATATAAATTATTATCAGATTTACCAGAATATTTAAAAAATACTTTACCAAGTATTGAAGATATAGAAAAAAGATTAGAAATTATTGAGGATTAAAAAAATTAATTAGTCGTTTTGATGCAATTTGATGAAAAAGTTGAATATAAAGATTTAATCTATCAAAAATAAATTTATCCACTTTATGGTGGATATTTTTCATAATAAAGTTTTTTATTAGGCAATCTTTAATTTTTCTTATGATTATTTTTTAGTAAAAGATATTGTCTTAACATACTTTAATCATTTTCTAATTTTAAAAAATGAATATGCATTGTAGAAAATTTATGATAAAATTATATTAAGAAAAAGATAGTGATTTAAAAGAAAAATAAAGGAGGCTATATGCAATTAATTCAAGAATACAAATTAGAGTATAATTTTTCCAAATATAATGACAGAGTTCAAAATTATTTAAATCAATTGTTAATTAATAGTAATAATTATTTTCTTAATCAATATAGAAAAGGTAAAATTAATAATATTGAAAAAGAATATCATAAAATGTGTGAATTTATAAATAATATTGAAGAATATTTAATTTATTATATAAATAATCCTAACTTTGAACATATTTTAAATGTTTTAGAGAAAATAAGAACTGTTTCGGTTTTACCTAAAAATGAACGAGGAATTTATGGAAAGGCTGAAGCAAATAATAATATTTTATTTATAAATCCTGAACTTGCAGGAAGTAGATTTTTAACACCTAGTGAAAGAACTAGACTATATGTTGCTCATGAATTGGGACATTTCATTAATAGTGAATGGATGAATACTGTTGTTAGTTTTTTAGATAAAAAAGTACGTTTGAATGAAATGACTCAAGAAGAGGCTCAATTATTTTATGATGGTTGTTCTTTATTAGATGAAGCAATTACGCAAAATAGAGCTGAAGATTTTGCTTATACTTTTGCTAGAAAAAAAAGACCAAATATGCAAGATGAAACGAGAGATAAACTTTTTAATGGAGATACTTATAAAGCCAATTTTGATTTTTATGGTGAATTACAAGAACCAGCTATAATGTTTGCTAGAACTTTAAGAGGCATTGGAAAATTAGAAAATGATAACGTGGCTTTAAGAGTTTTATCGGAAAGAGCAATAAGTCCTGATTTTTTCAATAAAATTGTCGATGAATATACTAAAGACTCTCAATTAGAAAATCTAATTCCACTCGTTCAAAATATGGGAATAATTAAAAATGCATCTTATTGTATGTTCGGGTATGAAAGTGATAATTTTGATTTATCAAGATCTAAAGAGGCTTTAGATAATTTAAAAACTTATGCCACCAATTTAAGAGATTATAGAGATCCTTTAGAAAGTAGTAATGAAAATTTTACAAGATAGATAAAAGTATCGGTTGATACTTTTTTTATTTATAATATTCTGCCTTATTAATTAATAATACTAATCAACTTAATAAAAGTGAATATAAAGATTTAATCTATCAAAAATAAATTATCCACTTTATGGTGGATATTATTAAAAAAAAGAATATTGATTTAACTTTTCAATATTCTTTTAATTAAATTATTTTTAATTATCGAGAAGCGCTATCTTTTTGGATTGTTTCTTCTATACTTTCTTCTAAAGCAGCTGATGCTTCTGGATTATTTGCATAACTTGCTCTTGCTTCTCTTAAATATATTTCTCTACGTAAATTTTTTAACTCTTCAAGAGAAGATACGGTCCAAGACTCTACTTGTTCTTCACCTTTTTCACCTAGGAAAAGTAAATCAACTGCTATATTTTCAGCAATACCAAGTTCATCAATTGCTCCACGGGCTCTCAATCTATGTCCAAAAAAATCATATTCAGCACGAAAAGACATACTACCATCTGAAGATAAAAAATATGTAATTATATCACCCTTAACATAAATAGATAGTCTATTTTTTCCAAAAACCTCCATATCAAGAGCTCTATCAGTTTTTTCTGTATTAATTTTTAAACTATAAACGTCGCTATTGTATTTTTCATAAACAGACTCATCATAATTTTTAACTCTATCTGTTAAATCAACTGTAGAGTCTTTATAATTAAATTCAAAATCAGTGGCTCTGCCATCTCCTCTTAAAGTATTTTTACTAAAAAGAGATTGTCTTCCTTCAGTAAGTTGGGGTAAACTTGCCAAAATCATATTTTGAAAAGTTGGATTTAATGCGTAAACTTGTTCGTATCTTAAATCAAGTCTAACATCATTTAACTTTCTTTTAAGTAATTCTATTTCATTCATATTTTTCCTCCTATTTTTTAAAGAATTATTTAAAACTTAACAATAATTTTATCAATTTTATTTATAATTTATTATAATAATATTACTGTCTTATCCTAATATTTTCAATCTAAATATAGCAACTGTAAAATAAAAAGTCAAGATTAACGATTGTTATTTTACAATAATTTACAGGCTATATTAAGATTTATATTGTAAAAGAATATTGAACTTATTTCAATATTCTTTTAAAGTTTTGGTTTTTTCATTCGAAGAATAACCCCTACTCCAACAAAAGTAATTGTTAAAGCAATTAAAATAATAGACATAATTGTAATAGTTTTACTAGAAGAACTATTTTTTAAACCCTCATTAACTGATGCCCCGGTATTTGGCTTTTTATCTTCTTTTTTAGGTTCTTCTTTATTTTCTTGTCCTTCTTCTACTTCACTTTCAACATCTTCTTTAGCATTTTCATCTGTAACCTTATCATCATTTATATTATTTTCAATATAAGGATTTTTAGGAACAGTTCCAAAAGAAGTACTAGGTTTTGGAGGGATATCTCCACCTGGAATAATTGGATTTGGAGAAACAGTCAAATTTTGGTTATTATTTTCCTCTTCTTCACTTGTTTTAGTCTCTTCTACTTGTTCTTTTTCGTTTTCTTCTTCTTTTTCATTTTCTTTTACTATCCAAGTAACTTTCGCGGTAATTTGTCCCTTGTTTCCAACTAAATCTGCATATTCAAAAGTAAATTCACCATTTTCCTTAAATGTATAAACATTTTTTCCACCATTATTGTTGATAATTATTTTTTCAGAACTTTCTAAAGTAACCGTAACCGGATTTTTGGTTTTATTCTTTGTTGAATACTTCAAATTAACGGTTGGTAATACTTTATCAATCCAATCTACTTTTGCTATAATTTTAGACTCATTACCTGCTAAATCTTGAATAATAAATTCAAAAGTTCCATTATCTTTAAAGGTATAAGTATTCTTTCCATTATTATTAATAATTTTACCTTTTTCAGACATCTTTAAAGCTGCTATAACATTTTGATTAGTAAATTCTTTTGTTGAATAAGTTATTGTTCCGGTTGGAGGTGTTTTATCTATCCAGTCTACTTTGACTTTGGTTTTATTTTTATTACCTGCTAAATCTTGATATTCAAAAGTAAACTCACCATTTTCTTTAAAAATATATGTATCTTTACCATCATTATTTAAAATTACAATATCTTCATCGGCCCTTAAAGTTGCTATGACATTTGCATTAGTTAAAGACTTTTCAGAGTAAGATATCGTTCCTTTTGGAAGTGTTTTATCAATCCAATCCACTTTAGCCGTAATTGAAGCTTTCTTGCTATTTAAATCTTCATATTCAAAAGTAAATTCACCGTTTTCCTTAAATGTATATGTATTTTTGCCATTATTATTAGTAATTTTAATATTATTAGTTTTATTAACAAGTGTTGCTACTACATCTTTATTCGTTTTCTTTGAAGTTGAATAATTTATTTCAACTAAAACATCTTGTTTTTCTTCTTTTATCCAAGTAACTTTCGCGGTAATTGTTCCTTTGTTACCTGCTGCATCTTGATATTCAAAAGTAAATTCACCGTTTTTCTTGAATGTATAAGTATTTTTTCCACCATTATTGTTGATAATTATTTTTTCAGAACTTTCTAAAGTAACGGTTACATCTTTACTAGTTTCTTCTGTTGTTGAATACTTAAGTGTTACTTTAGGAGGTATTTTATCTATCCAATCTACTTTTGCAGTAGTTGATGCAATATTATCAGCCTTATCAGTATACCAGAATGTAAATTCACCATTTTCTGTGAATGTATGTGTATCTTTCGTGTCATTGATAAAAATTACTTCTTCATTAGTTTTTAAAGTTGCTATGACATCTTTATTTGTTAAATCGGTTGTTGAATAGATAACTGTACCCGTTGGAGAAGTTTTATCAATCCAATCTACTTTCGCAGTAGTTGAACCTTTATTACCATAATCATCAACATATTGAAACGTAAATTCACCATTTTCTTTGAAAGTATAACTTTTACTTCCATTATTATTAGTAACTGTAATTTTTTTATTGGTATTAACAAGTGTTGCTACAACATTTTGATTAGTTTCTTTAGCAATACTATATTTAATTTCAGCTGTTGGTTTTTCCTTATTTATCCAATCTACTCTGGCTGTTGCTTCTCCTTTTAAACCATCTCTTTCAAATTCAAAAGTAAATTCACCATTTTCTTCAAAAATATAATTTTTACTACCTTCATTATTAGTAATTGTAACATCATCATCTACAATTAAAGTGGCTGTTACATCTTTATTTGTTAGAACCGTAGTACTATATTTTATTTGCCCTGTTGGAGCAAGTGATTTATTTAAAGTCGTATTTTCAAAGAGATTAAACATCGCCCCAGACATATAACTTCCAACTGTTTCAATACCCTCAATTTTTATATATTTTCCAAGAGTTGGAGTAGCAAAATCGACTCTTTTCCTATTAGCATTATTATCCCAAGAAGTAGATGGAACAACAACAGTCCAATCTTTAGCATCTTTACTTACAGAAATTTTGGCATTTCTTATATTTCCATTTCCAGCATCTGGTCTTGGTACATATTCAAGTGCTGATAAATAGGTTAAACGATTAAGTTCTAAAATAACATATTTTTCTTTATCATTACCATTCCAAAGAGTATGCCAAATAGTATTAATATTACCATCTAATAAATTTTCAATGCCGTTATTGTGACCTTTTTCATCAGATGAATACTTGTAAATAGAAATTCTTGATAAAGGAATATAATGATTTTCTTCGTTTTCACCTTTACTAGTAAATTTATAAGAAATAGCATCACTTGGTAAACTATTGCCAGAATAACCAATTCGAACATATACTGTTTTATCACCTTTTAAATCTGGTTCAGAAGTTGCAAATGAAGTCCATTTTTCTTTGTCCGAAAAACGCCATTCCATAGTTCCATTTACACCTATTAAACGATTTTCTAAATCATTATTATAAAGCGTTGGAGGAATTTCTGATTTGGTAATATCTATATCATAAACCGTATCCATAGCACCTACAATTCGAACTGCTATATCTAATTCATCACTTATTTTAGAAAGTTCTTTTTCTGTTAATTTAACAGACATCCCCTCTACTCTTTTCCAATTTCTACTATCAATACTATATTCCCAAACAACACCATTACCCTCATATCTTTCATCTAAAACGATTTCTCCTGCTCTTTCTCCATCAAAAGAGAAAGTTGCAACAACCGTATCATTATTTTGAAGTAAATAATTGGCTACTTGTTTAGTAGGTCCTGGTTGTAAAACATCAGCATCGGTTGCTTCACTGGCTTTTTCTAAAGCATTATTTAAAAGAGTAATATAAACAGCATGATCAGAACTTTTTAATCTTGGTTCAATTAATTGTAAAGCCTCATACATAGGAAGAGGATAATATCTTAAATCCGTAGATATTCTTTGAACAAGTTTTAATAAATCAAGACTAGTAGTTTTACTATCATTTAAGTAAGTATTAATTAACCCTAACCAAGCATCAAAGTTAATATTTTGAATTTTTAAAGCCTCTTCATAATATTCTTTTTGTTTAAGATAATCATTTTCATAAACGCGAGCCATCATAACTTTCTTTTCAGCCTGAACATATTTTGCATAATCATTTAAGACTGCTTGTGAAAGTAAAATATAACTTGCAGCATAACCTTTAGAATAGTCTCCTGTACCCCAGCCATTAGGCATTCTTACAGAAAGTTTTTCAGTTTTTCCACTTTGTCCCCAACCATAAACATCATTATATAAAGACCAAGTTTTATTACCTTTAGCATCATACGTCATATAAATATAGGCAGCATGTCCTGGTTGAGAAACAACGGTTGAAGGAATACCATAACTTCCTTGAATATTAGAACCTACTTTGGAAATGGCTCCACAGACACCACCTTCTTCAAAAACGATCCATAATTTTGGCCTATTTAAAATTCCATAAGTTATAGTATGTTCTTTACCATTAGCATCTTTATTTACATTTAAGAAATTATAAGGAACATTTGCCGTAGTTCTAATTTTATTATTATAGAAATTTTTATTAGTACTAATAGTATACTTATCTTGATAATAATTATAGCCATCTCTATATTCTACATAAGTATAAGGATTGGTACTATTATTTAAAGTAGCATAGTTATTTAACCACATTATTTCTTCATCATCTATAATATTATTCATGACAAAACGCATTTCTTCAACAGATAAATCCGAAAAAATATTACTTAATAGACCGTCTTGATACATTTTTTTATAAATAGCATAACGATCGATTGCCTCAGATGCATTAGTATCACGGGGATCATCTGGTGCTCCTGTTATCCAAAGACCAACTGGTGCCGAATGGGTTAAAGAAATACTAACCATCATTTTTAAATACAAATGACCATTTACATCATCACTTAAATCTTTTTTATAATTTTTATATAAATCATTTAAAATAGTTAAAGAGGTTCCATAATTACCATCAGGTTTTCCACCTAAAATATATTCTTCTAAAACTTCTTTATCGTTCATTATCCATCTAAATATATCTCTATATTCTAAACTATAATTAGCATATGCTTGTAAAATATCATATCCAACATTATTTACAAATTCTCTTTGTAATAAGGCTATTTCTTTATCACCACTTACTTCACCTTTAATAATTTTATCATAATAACTAATTGGCTTAATGATATCTGAAACATTTTCCTCTTCTTCATAATCATCCGTTGTTAATTTAGCATCAGCATAAACAGCATCATCGTACCAATGACTATACCAACTATTACCATTTTCATAAGCATATAATCTTAAATAATTAGCATCTTTAATATCAATGTCAACAAACTTAGCATCATCCCAACCTTTTAAAGTCCCTGTTTTATATACTTCTTGATAATTTTCTCCATCAGAAGATGTATATATAGTAAATGTTACACCATTATTATAATAAGTATTTGTTTGGGTAGCATCTACACCAATATAGGCTTTAAAATGACTATAATCTTTTCCACTTTCTCTAAGAGACTTTAAATCATAATATAAATCAGAAGTAGCCCAGGCTGATATTCCTTTAATATAATACTTTTTCACACCTGAAACATTAACACTTATTAAATTACTTCCAGCATTTTTATCAAGTCTAATACTTTCCCCATTTTTAACACTTGATTTATCCATATAAGAAATATCAGATAAATAAACATAATTAGTTGTATCATAAGAAATTGTTTTATAATCATTAGTTTTTACAACAATATTACTATTTAAAACACTATATTTTAAATTAAAAACATTTAAAGAACAAAAAATCATGAAAAAGGTAATAGCAATTAAAAAACTAATAGTTTCATACTTTTTCATTTTCTTTAATTTATCTTTTTTCTTAATTAATTTAACTTCCATCTAAATCCCCCGTTTCTATATTATATACATAAATTAGAAGTTTCAATGTATCAAATTGACAATTATTATAAATTATTTTTACAAGACAGTCAATACTATTAAATGGTGATATTATGCAAATTAAATTAGGTTACTTAGGTACTCCTTTAACTTTAGAAGAAAAAATTCATACAATGACCTATAGTAAATACCAAAAATTAGGAAATATGGCTCATCAAGAATTAGATAAAATTATCTTAACTAATTTACATAACTTTAATAAAATTATTGATTATAATATTGAAAATAAAGTTTCTTTTTATAGAATGACCCATAATATATTACCACTTGCTTCTCTTAAAAATATTAATTATGATTACCAAAAATATGAATTAAACTGGAAAAAAATAGGTAATAAAATTAAAAAAAATAAGATGCGAATAGATGCTCATCCTGACCATTTTTTAGTTTTTAATAGTCAAAAAGAAGAAGTTGTTGAAAATAGTATTCGAATTTTAGAAAATCATTTATTAATTTTTAAAATGTTAGATATAAATGGTAAAGTTATTCTTCATTTAGGAACTAATTTACCATCTAAAGAAGAGGCTTTAAAAAGATTTCAAGAAAATTTTCTTAAATTAAGAGATGAATTAAAACAAATAATTATTTTAGAAAATGATGATAAAACTTATACGGTAAGTGATACTTTAAAAGTATGTGAAAATTTACATATTCCAATGGTTCTTGATTATCATCATTTTAATTGTAATCATTTAAAAAAGGAAAAAATTGTTAATTTATTGCCTCGGATTATTAAAACTTGGGAAAACAATTCTTTAAATCCGAAAATGCATTTTTCATCACCGAAAAATTCTAAAGAAAAACGAACGCATCATTTTTATATAGACTACCGTTCGTTTATTAAATTTTTAAATCTTTTAAAACCTCTTAATATTGATATAGATATTATGTTAGAATGTAAAGGTAAAGATGAGGCCCTTTTTAAACTTTTAAGACAATTAAAACATTATAAACCTTTTAAATTAAAGAAAAATATTATTATTTTTGATTAGGAATTAGTAAACCTTTATAATATTTCCAAGCAATAACTCGAAAGGCTAATTTACTTATCATATCTTCAGTTAACTCTCCTTTTGTAATAGCATCTTTTATATCTTTAATACTTTTAGAATAATCTGTAACAATTAATAAATCATTACCTGCTAAAATAGCATCAACAACAGCCGTTTCAGCATATTTATCATCGATTGCACCCATTGATAAATCATCCGTTATAATAATACCTGTAAAATCTAAATTTGCTCGTAATAGGTTGTGAACATTACTTGACAAAGAAGCTGGTTTTTCTTTATCAATAGCCTGAACTTTATTATGACTTACCAAAACGGCTTCGGCTCCTGCCTCAATTCCTGCTTTAAATGGTAAAATATCTTTATTAATAATTTCATCATAATCACGACCATCAATACTCTCTCCTACATGAGTATCTAAATTATTACCATAACCTGGAAAATGTTTTAAAGTATAAGAAACACCTAAACCTTTACTAGCATTAATAACTGTTGTTGCATAATCTGATGTTACAGTAGCATCTTGTCCTAAAGATCTTTTATACATATAGTCTTTTTCGTTTTCTGAAACATCAACAACTGGTGCTAAGTTTAAATTAATTCCTAATTCTTTTAAAATTTTACTTTTTTCAATAGTATCTTCTTTTATTAATTCTAATCCACCTGCTTTATATAAATCTTGTGGTGATTTAAAAGGTTCTTTAACTAAATTTTTATTTTTACTAATTCTTGTAACTGTTCCTCCTTCTTCATCACTAGCAATTAATAAAGGAATTTTAGAATTATCTTGATAACTTTTTATCATATCAAGAACTTCATTTTTACTTTTACCATCAAAATCTCTTTGAAATAATAAATATCCTCCAAAATTATATTTCTTTAAATCTTCAATTTGTTTACTTTCAGGAACTCTAACTAATAATATTTGCCCTATTTTTTCATCTAAACTCATATCTTTTAAAGTATCATAAGCATATTTATAAAATTTACTAAATAATCCTTCATCATTCCAAGTAGATGGAATTTCACTTTTTTCATTATTAATTAACTTATAACCAACCACTTCATTTTCTTGAAGAAGAGACTCTTGATTAAGATTTCCCTTATATTCAAGTTTAATATTTTCTCCAACTTCAAGTCCAACAGCATCATTTATTAAAAAAGTATAAATAATATTACTTTCATCTTGTAAAGTTACATAACCATCATTTATTTTTAAAACTGTTGAAGTTAAGAAAGAAGTTTCTGGTTTAGGATCTGTTTCCAAATTATTTTCTTGTTTTTCTTTATAAACACGACTTATAACTAACCCAATTACTATTATAAAAATTAAACATATAATAGGTATTAATATCTTCTTCATATCATTCTCCATTCAATATCATTATATAATAAATCAATAAATTTATGAACAATTTTTTTATTTAATAATCTTAAAGTAGTAAAAATAGTAAATATCACATATAGTTCTAAACTTAAAGACATATCCCAAGTTATCTATATTTCTCTTTCGATTAAATCGCGGATAGAAATGTCCTTTACACATACATATTTAACCTTAATCAAATATTCTAGTCCATAAAGGGCTGGCCGAACGCCGTTGTTGTTATAAACGTTATTGTTGTTCACATTGCCGTTGTTGTTCCAGTTAGCCGCATTAGAAGCAGAGTTAGACGAAGGGGAAAGCTTAGCAAAACCAAAAGTTAATATTCTACCCTTAACTATTTTTACTACTTTAAAACTATTAATATTTATTATTAGAAAATCTTAAAGTAGTGAAAATAAATTACATATATAGTTCTAAACTTAAAGACGTATCCCAAGTTATCTATATTTCTTTTTCGATTAAATCGTGGATAGAAATGTCCTTTACACATTCATATTTAACCTTAATCAAATATTCTAGTCCATAAAGGGCTGGCCGAACGCCGTTCGTGTTGTTATAAACGGTATTGTTGTTCACATTGCCGTCGTTGTTCCAGTTAGCCGCACGATTAGCATCATTAGACGTAGGGGAAAGCAAAAAAACGACAAAAGTTAGTTATTCTACCCAATTATTTTCACTACTTTAAAATTATAATAAGCGTCCACTTTTTCTAATTAAATAAAAAAAAGAAACAAGATATTAATTACCTTGTTTCTTAATATATAATGTAACAAAACTTAAACTAACAATACTTATAATTCCAAGAATTATATAATTAGTAATTCCATCATAAGTTTTTGGTACTGGTTCCACGTTTTCTACTGGAGTTACTACTGCTTTATTTTTTTCGGCTATTGTGTAAGTACTAAAATGATTAGTTGTAAATGTTCCCATTCCATTTTTATCTACAACTACTGGATGTTCTTCTATTTTGTTATTTTCATCAATATAATATGCAACCAAATCTTTATCTCTTAAAGTTTCTTTTATTGGTACAGTTACTGTAAACTCTCCATCTTCTAGTTTAGTAATGTTTTTTTCTAATGACTCAGAATAAAGTGTTATATCATAAATATCTGCTT
>CANRGW010000027.1 GCA_947630205.1 uncultured Bacilli bacterium | reverse complement strand
TAATTCCTTAATGGTTGAAACATCCATATCACCATAAATTGTTAAAGCATAAGTTCTTGGAATTGGCGTTGCACTCATATACAAAACATCAGGACTTACTCCCTTATTTTTTAGATTTTCTCTTTGATTAACTCCAAATCTATGTTGCTCATCGGTTACAACTAAACCTAAATTATGATAAACAACATCACTTTGAATTAAAGCATGTGTTCCAACAATAATTGAAATTTTTCCATTTGCTAATTCTTCATAAATACAAAGTTTATCCTTTTTAGAAGTTGAACCAGTTAACAATTCAACCCTAACTAGATTACCCAATAAATTTTTAATACTATGATAATGTTGAACTGCTAAAATTTCGGTTGGAACCATCAAGGCACTTTGATAACCACTTAAATAATTCATATACATAGCAATAATACTAACAATCGTTTTTCCCGAACCGACATCTCCTTGAAGAAGTCTATTCATACGTTTACCACTTGTCAAATCCAATCTAATCTCTTCAATAACATTTTTTTGATCATTAGTTAATTTAAAAGGTAATATTTTATAAATATTCAAAATATCCTTTTTCAAAATTTTTCTTTCTAAACCATCTAATTTAGCATTTTCCTTTTTTAAATAGTTTATTTTAAACATAAATTCAAATAATTCTTCATATTTAAGACGAATTTTTACTTGTTTTAATTTTTCTATATCACTTGGATTATGAATAATATTTAAAGCTGTTTTTTTATTCATAAAATCATATTTTAAAGCCAAATATTCAGGAATATAATCAACTACTCCCTTTCCTATTCCAAGTAAAGCCATATTGATATATGTTGATATATTTTTATTAGTAAGTCCACTAGTTAAATGATAAACTGGTTCTATTTTTTCTGAATTGCCTAATGTTCCTAATTTGATATCACTTGCTGTTATAACATTTTTAGATTTATCATATTTACCAATTACAATAATACTAGTTCCAATTGTTAAATGTTGTTTTAAAAAAGCCCGATTAAAAATAGATACGCCAAAGACACGTTCTTTTGATACTAAACGGAAATTCATTTTATTAAGTCCCGCTTTAATCCTGATTACTAAAGGAATAGATTCTACACGACCATCAACAATTACTCGCATATCATCATCCAAATCGTTAAAGTCCGTTCTTTTTAATATATCATAACGGACAGGATAATAAGTAATTAAATCTTCAACCGTCATGATGTTTAATTTATTTAATAAAGCTAAACTTTTAGGTCCAATACCTTTAACATCTTTTAGTTCCATAGTACGTCACTTCCTAGCACATTATATCAAAAAATAACGATTTAGTAAAGAAAAAAGGCCATTTTTTTAAGCCTTTTTATTTTTATTTCATTAATCTATCTACTTTAATTTTTATTCAACAGTTACACTTTTAGCCAAATTTCTTGGTTTATCAATATCATATCCTAAAATATTGGCAACTTCATAAGCTAGCATTTGTAAAGGTATAATTGTTACAATAGATAATACTAAATCAGATAATCCTTCAACTTCAATTAAGTCATCAAAAGTATCTTCATGAAGGGGAATATCTTTCCTTTTAACTACTAATGTGTAGGCACCTCTTGCTTTAACTTCTTTTATATTACTAATCGTTTTTTCAGCAATTTTCGAATCAGTTATAACCGCAATAACAGGAGTATTTTTTTCTATTAAAGAAATAGTTCCATGTTTTAATTCACCAGCAGGATAAGTTTCTGAATGAATATATGAAATTTCTTTTAATTTTAAAGAACCCTCTTCACAGATACAATAATCAATCAATCTACCAATGAAAAAGACATTTTTTTTCGTAGCTATACGAGCAGCATATTTTTTATAATCAACTTTTAAAACTTTAGAAATTTCTGATGGTAAAAGTTTATAACCTTCTTCTATTTCTTTTTGTTTTTCTTTAGTAATTATACCTTTTTTAAGACCTAATTTATATGCTATTAAACTAAAAGTCAAAACTTGAAGTGTATAAGCCTTAGTCGTTGCTACAGCAATTTCACATCCAGCATTTATATAAATTACTTCATCAACTTCTCTAGCAATGGTTGAACCAACAACATTAACAATTCCAATAGTAGTCGCTTTTTGTTCCTTAGCAAGTCTTAATGAGGCTATAGTATCAGCGGTTTCTCCTGACTGCGATATTAAAATAACCAATGTTTTTTCATTTAAGAAATTCTTTTTATAACGATATTCACTAGCAACATAAGTTGACACTTCCATATTACCATATTCTTCAATTAAAAACGAACCAATTAAACCAGCATGATATGCACTTCCACAAGCAACAATATGAATTTTTTCATATTTAGAAATATCAGGAATTAAATTAAAGTTTGTCAAATAATGTTCTATGAAATTTTTGATAACTTCTGGTTGTTCATGAATTTCTTTCAACATATAATGAGGATAGCCTTCTTTTTTAGCACTACTTATATCAAATTTAAAAGTTAACAATTCTTTAGTTATTTCTTTTTTATCTTTGATAAAAGTTACCTTATCTTTTTTGATAATTGCTATTTCACCATGTTCTAATAAATAATAATTCTTGGTATATTCAAGAATAGCAGGAATATCAGATGCTACAAAATTACCCGTTTCATTACTTGCAACAATTAAAGGACTACCCTCTCTTAAAGCATAAATTGTATCTTTTTCATCTTTAAATAATATAAGTAAAGCATAACTACCTTTTAAAACTTCATTTAATTTTTCTAATGTTAATAACTTATCTTTAGTTTTTTTATATAAAGAATCGATAACCGCTGCTGCAACTTCTGTATCCGTTTCACTTTGAAATTTATACCCCTCTTTCATCAATTCTTCTTTCAAACTAGCATAATTTTCAATAATTCCATTATGGACTATTGTAATATCTCCTACTTGATGAGGATGTGAATTTATTCTACTTGGTTTGCCATGAGTTGCCCAACGTGTATGACCTATACAAAGAGTTGGTTCATCATCTTCCAAAATCTCTTCAAGGGAAGAAATTCTTCCTTTTTCCTTAATTATTTTAAAATCATTTCCTAAAAAATAAGCAATCCCAGCTGAATCATAACCACGATATTCTAAATTTTTTAAACCATTTATAACAATAGGAATAGCATTTTGCTTGCCATTATATCCTATAATTCCACACATAAAACTCCTTCTAGTCGATATATCTTTTATTATAACGTTTATTTTATTTTTTGTAATATATCTCACGAGTACTACCCGTTAATGCATCCGCCGAATATTCGATAACATTAAACCTCGTCATCCTTTTAGGATCTGGCGCTAATTGTAATATATAACCTCCTTTAGATTACAACTATATAGTAGTATACACTATCTTTTTACTTTTGACAAAACTATTTTACACTTCCTTTAATATAATTATCTTCTAAAAATCTAAATTATTAACATGTTATTTCTTTAATAATAAAGATAAATTACTTAATAAAGGTATAAAACAAAAAATTTTTATTTTGACAAAAAAAGAGGACACTTTTATAGTATCCATCTTAACCTTTTAATATCTAATTTTTTTTGTTTAAGCATTTTTAATATCTAAAAGAGCATTTATTAAATTATTGTAATCATTTAAACTTAAGTCATTTTGGTTCATTTTAATATTTTCATAAATTTTTTCTATTTGACTTTCGTTTTCTTTATCATTTTTTAACTCAGCAATATCATTCATAATATTTTTTAAGTAATTATTTTCATCTTTAGCAAATAATACTTCCATATTAGAATTTATATTGTTTTCTAAATGTTCATTATTTTCTGTAAATATAGAGTCATAAGAACTTAAAGTTATAATTGGTTTTCTTTCTTCAACTTGATTAACAATATTATTTTCTTCTTTTGGAATAAATGTCTCTTCTTGAATATTTTCGTTGTTATCTTCTTGCATAAATTCAAATTCATTTTTATTTAAATTAATAGACTCATAAATAGACATATCCGAAATTAAATTATTATTTAAAGTTTCTTGTTCTTCTTGAATTAATGAATTACTAGTAACTTCTTCTAAATCTTTATCTGCGGAATTTATATCTGTATTTGAATTTTCCCAATCCATACTATCTTCTTTTATAATTAATTGATTATCTACTAATTTTTCTGTTTCTTCTACTAATGGTTTATTTTCTTCCATCAATGATTGATTTTCTTCGATTTTAGCATCTTCTATTTCGGCTTCTTCTATTCTTGTTTCCTCGCTTTTCTTAGAAACTATTTTTTTGATTTTCTTAATTGGTCTAAATTCATCATAACTATCTCTTATATCTTCTTCATTTAATTCAATTGAAGGTGCTATTTCCATTACTTCTGGATAAGTTTTTATATCAGTCAATTCATCATTATTTATAACATTATCTAGGGCTAAAGATTGATTTAATCCTCTTTTCTTAGAAACTGTTTCTATTATACTAGCTGATAATTTAATAATTGCTAAGATTAACACCCATACTATAAATAACTTCATACTTAATTCAATTAGAACTAATAAATTATTATTCGTATAGATACTTAATTGTTCATAAACATTAACATTATATTTAATTACATTATCTATAATTAAATAGAAAATAATATTAAATACAATAAAGAACAATATATTTAAAAATTTCATAAGTTTGTTTTCATTTTTAGAAAAAGTTGATTTAATAATTATTACATTAATAACAACTAATACCAATGTATAAACTGCTAAATTAGGAAAGAAAAGGAACAAAAATATATTATTTATCAAGTAATCAAATAATTTTAATATTTCTGTATGATATAGAAACATTAAAGTTCCAAATATTCCTAAATAAACCGTTAAACATAGTATTTTAGTTATTTTTTTATTTTTAAATCTACTAGCAATTATCAACAAAACAAATGCAATAATACTTATTACAGTTATATTGATTATATTTGTATTATTTTTTAAAATCTCGAAAAGAGTTGTAAATTGTTCTAAAATACTCGCTTGTATCATTGCTATCCCCCCTATTTTATATATTATAAATCTTTTACTTCTTGTAATTCTAAAATATAAATTGTTTGTTTATCCTTTTTATTTCTTGTACAAGTTACAAGTGTCAAACAAGACTTAGTCATATCACGATAAATTGCAATTTTCCCTGTTTTTTGTTGTTCGTATATATTAACTATTTTATATGTATATTGTTTATTTTGATAATTTACATAAGCAACATCATCATAAGTTAATTTATATAAATCATGAAAATATGCTATATAACTATTTCCAGAATGAGCAGCTAGAATAAAGTTTCCTAATTCTTTATCTGGATATGTAGAACCTTTAATAACTTGAACATTTTTACTAATTGTATTGTATGGTGAATCAATATCAGTAAATCCTCTATTTACATTAATTTTTGGTATTTGAATACTACCAATATAATAATCTTTATAAGGATCAACGTATTCACTTTGTTTTGGTTCTTCTTGAAAAGAAGAAGTATCCTCTAAGTTGTCTACTTCTTCTTGAATTTCATATATTTCTTCGGTTTCTTGTTCTAATAATAAGTTATTCATATAAGCATAAGCATTATCTATTTTTTCATAAAAATAGTTACTAGAAAGAACAATTATTCCTGTAACGATTAACGTTACACCTAAGAAAATTACAATTTTATTTTTATTTTGAATGTTTAACATAACTAACAACCATTCCTGTTCCTAAAGTAATTAAGATAGAAGCAAAAATTATTGTTAATGAACTAACATTCATATCAGTTATAGGTACTTCTGTATATCTAGTATTGTACATAACAACACTTGTGATACTACCATCATCTTTAACTGTAAACTTAATTGTTTCTTCACTTAAAGCGTATCCCTCTGGTGCTATTTTTTCAGTTAAAGTATATTCACCTGGCTCTAAACCTTCTATATAATGTGGTTCTTTTCCAGATACCCACTCATCAACAGTATTTCCCTCTTTATCTTTTATTACTAATGTTGCACCTGGTAATTCTTCTTTACTTGTTATATCTTGTTTGCTAACTTTAACTTTAGTTGTGGTCGTATCTTTAGCATTATACATAACAACGTTTGTTGTACTTCCTTTTTTAACTGTAAATTTAACAGTTTCTTCACTTAAAATATATCCTTCTGGTGCAATTACTTCGGTTAAAGTATATTCACCTGGTTCTAAATCTTTTATATAATGTGGTTCATTTCCTGATACCCACTCATCAATTACTTTACCATTTTTATCTTTTACTTGAAGTTTAGCACCTGGTAATTCTTCTTTACTTGTTATATCTTGTTTACTTATTTTAACAGTAGTTTCTTTTTCTTTTTCGTTATACATTACAACGTTTGTTGTAGTACCATTAGCATTAACCGTAAATTTGATAGAACTTGTACTTAAAACATATCCTTCTGGTGCAATTACTTCAGTTAAAGTATATTCACCTGGTTCTAAACCTTCTATATAATGTGGTTCATTTCCTGATACCCATTCAGCAACTACTTCACCATTTTTATCTTTTACTTGAAGTTTAGCACCTGGTAATTCTTCTTTACTTGTTACATCTTGTTTACTTATTTTAACAGATGTTTTGTTTTTTGAATAATTGAAAGTTATTTCATTAGTAGAAATTTTGGTTATTTTTTCATATTCTTCAACTGGTGCTAATTTTTGATATGAACTACTACTTAAACCATATTTATAGAAAACATAAGTTACGCCCTCTGCTTCTACTTTTAAAGATACTGTTCCACTTTCACCATTTTTAATACTTGATGCTGGAACATAAATAACAAATTTTTCTCCATCATTAAATTCTGTTTTAGTGTTACCATTTTCATCTTTTATAATTGTTCCTTCTGGTGCATTAGTTAAAGTGATTGTATATACACCTTTAGTATTTTCAAGAACAACTTGAACTGGGTCTGATACAAAATATGTTCCATCACTATTTAAATTTAATTTTGTATTAACATTAATAAGTGAAATTGATGGTTCAGGTACTTCGGCATCTTTGGCCGCTATTGCTTCTTGTACTAAATCATAAACATATTTTTTCATACCTGTTGATTTAGAATTAAATGTTGTACCTCTCCAGTTATGACTACCATTGGTTTTATCAAAATATAACCAAATAGCAGATTGTGTAATATAATAATCCTTCTTAGCATTTCCTGTAAATGATTTATTAGGATATCCATTTTTGATTATATAAGCAAGTCCTTTGTTTGTAATTTCTCCTTTTGATGATAAAGTTTTTCCTTTTGGAACGTGTGTATTAATATTACTAACACAATATGCTAAAGTTCCATCAGTTAATTGTTTACGATAGAAATTATATCCACTTATATAGTCTGTATCTCCTGAAAAGTAATATAAACTTGATTTTACTTTAACTTTAGATGGTGCTGTTTTAGCATTAACATTTAAAAATGTAAAACTTGTTAGTAATCCCACAAGAACTAAAATAAATAAAGTCAATTTTTTCATCTTTTTCATAATTTTTTCCCCCTTCAATATATGACGTCTCATATTATACTACAAAAATCAAAAAAAAGCAACAAAAATATTATTTTTTCATTTTCCTTTTATTATATGATGCTTTTTCTGATAAATGTATTTTATTCACCTCTCTCCTTTTCATCTAAATTCAAAAAGTAATTATAACGTTCTTTAGCATTTTCTAAGTTCTTTTCTAATAGTTCTTTATATTCTTCAGGATTAATTTTCTTTAAAGTTCGATATCTATCTTCACCAGCAATAAATTCATAATATTTATCAAATTTAGCCTCCGAATCTAAAGCAAAACCTTTTAATGGATTATATCTAAATAATGGAAAATAACCAGACTCAACTGCTAATTTTTGTTCTTCGGCCGAATTTAAACCTTTTAAAATACCATGAGCAATACAAGGAGCATAAGCAATAATTATACTTGGTCCATCATAAGCAACTGCTTCTTTAAAAGTCTTAATAGTATGGGCTTCACTTGCACCTAAACTTACTGTTGCAACATAAGCATTTTTATAAGTCAAAGCAATTTTGGTTAAATCTTTTTTATTCGTTTTTTTACCATAAGCCGCAAACTTAGAAACAGAACCCAATTGACTAGATTTACTTGCTTGTCCACCTGTATTAGAATATACTTCTGTATCTAAAACTAAAATATTAACATTATAATTATTGGCAAGTACATGGTCAAGTCCAGAGAAACCTATATCATAAGCCCAACCATCACCACCAACAATAAAGAAAGTCTTTTCTTTAATAAAATTCTTATAAGGAAGAAGGTCTTTATCTTTTGTCCTTAGACAATAATCATATAATTCTTTATCATAGTCAGCAGGATTAGATAAATAACCCTCATATAACTCTAACAAATCATCATCAGCCGTTTTAATTTTTGCTTTTAAAATATCTTTTATATGCTCTTTCATCGTCTTATCAGCAACAGCCATTCCCATACCAAACTCAGCATTATCTTCAAATAAAGAATTAGCCCAAGGTACATTATAAGCCATTGAAGGATAAGAAGCAGAATAAATTGATGAGCAACCAGTAGCATTTGCAACTACTAAATTATCACCATACAATTGACTAATAAGTTTTAAATAAGCCGTCTCGCCACAACCAGCACAAGCACCAGGATACATAAATTTTGGCTTAATAAATTGACTACCTTTAACAGTATATTTATCCAAAACATCTTTTTCTTTGATATTTTTTTCTAAATATTCAAAACGTTTTTGTTCTTTATTATCAAGTAATAGTTGCATATCTTTCATTTCAAGAGCCTTAACACCTTTTTTACCAGGACATACTGATTGACATAATCCACATCCTGTACAATTAGCAACATTAATAGCAACAGTAAATTTATATAATTTACTTTTGATAGAAGTTTCAATACAACCATTTTTTACATATTCAGGGGCTTTTTCATATTCTTCCTCTGTTAATAAATAAGGTCTAATTACCCCATGAGGACAAACAAAAGAACACATATTACAACTAATACAATTACCTTTTAAATAACAAGGGGCTATAGTAGTTGTGTATCTTCTTTCTAAAGTTGTTGTCATAGGTGGCGTCATACCATCATAATTATCGACAAAAGAACTAACAGGGATTTTTCCTCCTAATCGATGTTCTAATACTTCAAAAAGAGTCATTTCTTGATTTTCTTCTTCTATTTCGCCAATATCACTTTCTAATATTTCAACTTCTTCATAATTATCTAAAACTTTTTCAATCGCTAGAAGATTTTTTTCTAATATATCATTACCTTTATTCTTAAACTTATGTTCTAAACTCTTTTTAATCTCTTCCTTAGCATATGAAAAATCAATAATATGGCATAATTTAAATATCAAAATTTCCATAATTGAACTAATCTTACCAGGAATACCAACTTCACTTGATAAACCTGTTGCATCAATTATATAAAATTTAATTTTCTTAGTTCTTAATATATTTTTATTCTTATTAGATAATGTTCCAATTATTTCTTCTTTAGATTTATTAGTATTTAAAATAAAAATACCTTTTTCACGAATTTTATCAAGTAAATCAAATTTTTCTAAATAACTTTCTTTAGTAACAATTAAAGTATTAGCCTTTTCTACATAATAAGTTGACCGAATATATTTTTTACCAAATCTTAAATGAGAAATAGTTACACCACCTGACTTTTTAGAGTCATATTCAAAATAACCTTGAACAAAAGCATTACTACCATTTCCAGTTATCTTCATAATATCTTTAGAAGCCGAAACCATTCCATCAGAACCAAAACCATAAACTAAAATTTCATAATTCTTCGTTGGTAAACTAAATTTAGGGGCTTTTAAACTTAATTTGGTTACATCATCAACAATTCCTATTGTAAAGCCATTAAATAATTTATCATTATCCATGTAATCATAAATAGCTTTAATATGACTTGGATTAGTATCTTTTCCAGATAATCCATAACGTCCACCATAAACTTTAATATTTAAATTGTATTCTTTTAAAACACTAGCAACGTCCAAATAAAGTGGTGCATTACTACCATTTTCTTTTGTCCTATCTAAAACAGCAATTTTTTGCACAGTCTTTGGTAAAACTTTTAATAAATATTTACTTGAAAATGGTCTATATAAATGAACTTCAACTAAACCATATTCCATACCTTGACTATTTAAATAATCAATCGTTTCTTTAATTGTTTCACAGACACTTCCCATTGCAATAATAACATTTTTGGCACTTTTACTTCCGTAATAATTAAATGGTTTATAATTTCTACCAGTTATTTCATTTATCTCTTTCATGTAATCGTTTACAATATCTGGTAAATTATCATAATTTTTATTTTTAGCCTCAGCATATTGAAAATAAACATCGTCCATTTGACAGGTTCCAAAAGTATTGGGGTTATCTATATTTAAACCACGATTACGAAATTTTTCTAATTCTTGATAATCAATCAACTTAGAAACTTTATCTAAATCAATTAATTCAACTTTATTTAATTCATGACTTGTTCTAAAACCATCAAAAAAGTTAATAAAAGGAATATGTCCTTTAATTGCTGATAAATGACTAACACTTGTTAAATCCATAACTTCTTGAGGTGAACTATTTGCTAAAATTGCAAAACCAGTTTGTCTTGTTGCATAAATATCTTGATGGTCACCCATAATTGATAAAGCATGCGTTGCAAGACTACGAGAAGCAACATGAATAACTAAAGGCAATCCTTCTCCGGCAATTTTATACATATTAGGTATCATTAAAAGTAACCCTTGACTTGCCGTATAAGTTGTTGTCAAAACACCACTTAATAAACTACCATGAACTAAACCAATAGCCCCGGCTTCACTTTGCATTTCAACGACTTTAACATGTGAACCAAAGAAATTTTCTTTATCACCACTATCTTTATCAATATATTCAGCCATTGGACTTGCTGGAGTAATTGGATAAATTCCTGCTAACTCTGTAAATTTATAAGAAACATAACTACATGCTTCATTTCCATCCATTATTTTATACATATAAACCACCTACTTAATTATAACACAATCAATAAAAAAATAATACGAAATTACATTATTTGTCATAAATTATAAGAAAAAAACAAGTTAAACCGAAGAATAACTTGTTTACCTATTTATATTTTATAATTTTTTTACTTTATTTGGCATATTAACACCAACGCCATCTTCCCATCCAAGATTTCTTAATTCCCGAAGAACACTTTCTAAACGAACTGAACGAACCATTGGATAACCTTCTGGATTTGGAAAACCACCAGTATTAACATAAATTGGAATACCACCAGCTTCTTTAACCATTCTTAAAACTTCTTTTGAGTCTTCTAAGAAAACAACTCCTTGCATATCATCTAAATCATATATATCTTGAAGTCTTTCAATTTTACTATTTCTTGGTCTTCTAATACCGTCTATATGTTTTTCTTTATGAAAAGGTAATCCATAATGTTTAATATTAGGATTAATTCGATGAATTGCTTCACCTTTCCATTCAAATTCACGACCTTTTTCATTTTCAGGACCATTATGAGCCGTTAAACTAACTAATCTTTCTCCAAATTGTTTATATAAATCATTTACATTTTCTTTAACATAAGGAAACCAATTTCTTTCCATATAAAACTCTTTATAAGGAATTTTTCCTTCTTCATCACTTAAACGTCCATCTGCTTCTAAAGTGCAATCTCTTGCTTCTAAGAACATTTCTTTTTCATATTGTACTTGATGTAGTGCTTCGGCTGCTTCTATTAAAGGTCTACTATAAACCTCATATTCAAAGTCTGGATATCCTTCTTGACTACTATCATTAGTTTTAATAACATCATTTCTTGTAATATTAAAATTAGGTAAATTAGGAATATCTCCAGCAAGTCTTGCTCTTCTTACTTCTTCTACTATACTGTCATATTGATATTGCACCATACTTATAGCTCTTTCTTTAGCTTTTAAAATCGTGGTTGCAAATCTTGGCCAATTTTTTTCAACATGAAATTGAATTAAAGGTGATGATCTAAATAAAGTATCATCATTATCTAAACATACAAA
>CANRGW010000026.1 GCA_947630205.1 uncultured Bacilli bacterium | reverse complement strand
GAAAATAAGGAAATTGAAGATTATATTGAGAAAAATCAAATTGCTTGTCCAACTTGTGGTGCTCATGATTTTACACCAATTAGAAAGTTTAATTTATTATTTGAAACTTATATGGGAGTAACTGAGGACAATAAAAGTAAAGTTTATTTAAGAGGAGAAACGGCTCAAGGTATATTTGTTAATTTTAAAAATGTTGAACGGTCTATGCGGGCTAAACTTCCTTTTGGAATTGGTCAAATTGGTAAAGCCTTTCGTAATGAAATAACTCCAAGTAACTTTATTTTCCGAGTTCGAGAATTTGAACAAATGGAATATGAATTTTTCTGTAAACCAGATACAGACTTGGAATGGTTTAAATATTGGAAACAATTTTGTATGGACTTTTTGCTAAAATTAGGAATAAATAAAGAAAATCTTCGTTTTCGCGACCATAGTAAAGAAGAATTAAGTTTTTATTCGAAGGCAACAACGGATATTGAATATTTATTTCCAATGGGTTGGGGTGAACTTTGGGGAATAGCCGATAGAACGGATTATGACCTTAATTGCCATATTAAACATTCTAAGGAAGATTTAACTTATTTTGATGCTGATACCAATGAAAGATATGTTCCTTATGTTGTTGAACCTAGTGTTGGAGTTGACCGTTTAGTTTTAGCATTATTGAGTGATGCTTATAAACCTAATTATGAAGAAAATGGAGTAACAAGAGAATTATTAAAAATTAACTATAAATTAGCACCTTATAAAGTAGCCGTTTTACCACTTATTAAAAAACAACATGCTGAGTTAGCAAGTGAAATTTATGAAAAACTTGCTAGTGTTTTTCCAACTACTTATGATGAAAGTGGAAATATTGGTAAACGTTATCGAAGAGAAGATGCGATTGGAACCCCTTTTTGTATAACGGTTGATGAGGAAACTATCAATAATCAAACTGTAACTATAAGAGATAGAGATACAATGCAACAAGTAACTTTAAAAATTGATGAAGTTGTTGATTATATAAATACAAGACTTAAATAATCTTGTATTTTTTAATAGTAAAACCTTGATTTTTTAATAAAAATGGTATAATATATAACAAAAATTAAAAAAAGATGTGCAAAAATGTAGTATTTTTAAACAATTATGATATAATAATAATGAAAGGAAAAAGGTTTATTATGATAAGTTATGTAAATCTTGTTAATTATAAATCACTTGTTAATTTAAAAGTTGATTTTATGAAAACAAAGTCAAAAGCAAAAAATTTAATGCTTATTTATGGTGAAAATAGTATTGGAAAATCTAATTTTGCTAATTCCTTTTATACTTTAAATGAAACAATTAGAACTATGTCTTCTATTGAAATTATAAAAGGTATAATGGAAGAAAATTTAGAAATTAAAAATGAAATATCTAAATTGAACTTAGAAAAGAGATTTAAAAATATTAAACAAATTATCAATGATTGTAAAACAATAGGTTCAACTGGTAATATGATTTTGGAATATGGTTTTATATACAATAAGAAAAATGGAGTTTATCGTATTGAAACCAATAATGAAGAAATTGTATCTGAAAAACTAGAATATGTTATAAATAAAAATCAAACTTGTTTTTTTAATATTAATAAGGATAATATTAAAGTTAATACTAGTATTTTTACTGATAAAGGTTATTATAATGATTTTATGGAATTAATTGATAAATACTGGGGAAAACATTCTTTTCTTTCTATTTTGTCTTATGAATTTGAAGATAAAAAAAGAGAATATATGAATAAAAGAGTATCTAGAAGTTTATATGATGTTTTATTTTATTTAAGTACAATATGCACCAAAATAAAAGGTGGAAATCAAACGGAATTTGGAGTTATTGGAACAAAACATAATTTACTATTTGATTTAGAAAGTGGCAAAATTCCTATAAAATATGAAAAAGCCCTTGATAAGAATGAATATTTATTAAATGAAATATTTACTAATTTATATTCTGATATAAAAAATGTTTATTATAAAAAAACAGTTGAGGATAGTTATATAAAATATCAACTTTTCCTAAAAAAAATGTTGTATGGAAAAATAATTGATATTGATTTTGCTTTAGAGTCAACTGGTACTCAAAATATTTTATCTTTAATCCCGTATTTTATATCTGCCTGTGAAGGACAAACGGTAATCATTGACGAAATGGATACAGGTATTCATGATTTATTAGTTAAAAACTTGTTAGAATGCATTTTTAGATATGTTAAAGGACAATTAATTATTACAACACATAATACTATGCTTATAAATTCTACAATCCCTAATCAAAATATTTATGTATTTAATGTTAATAGTAAAGCCGAAAAAGAATTAATTCCTATAACGAATTTTGAAGGTCGAATTCATAAAAACAATAGTCCAAGGAAGAAATATCTTAGTGGTTTATATGGTGGAGTACCAATAATTTCTGATATAGATTTTGAAGAATTAATTGAAAGCCTAAAATAGAGGATCTAATATGATGAAGTTAAAATACACAAAGGCGGTTGTAATTGTTCATGGAAAATCAGAAAAACAAATATGTCAATATATAAAAAGTAAACTTAGGTTAAAAATAGAAATTTATAGTGATAAAAATGGTGAAAAAGCAATTCAAATAACAAGTTTAAAGAATACTCTTAACAATAAAATATTTAAATCTTTTAGAAATTTTATTAATGTATATGAAGATATTGAGTTAATTGATAATAAAACAATAAGTGATGATTTTAAAATATTTATAATTATGGATACTGATGATTGTACAGATAAAGAAAAAAATGATTTTATGAATGGAAATATGTTTAAAAATCATTGGGCATATAAATATATTGTTCCAATTTATAATATTCCAAATCTTGAACCTGTATTGGTGAATGCTAATATTCCTTTTCAAAAAAAAGGCGAGAAAAGAAAAAAAGAATATATTAAAATCTTTCCAACTGATTTGAAGTATGAGAAATCAGATAGTGTACAGATTGAAGAATTATATAATTTATTAAAAAAGCAAAAGGATACAAATTTGGATATATTTTTAAAATTTTGTTTAGATCAAGCAGATTAATAGTATAGGAAAAATTAATATGTATTTTTTTTAAAAACCTTGTCAAATTTTCTTTTTTAGTGTATTATTTTAATAGAATAATTGGAGTTGATAAGATGGATATACAGGAATTTTTCTATTCTTTATTAATTTGCTTTTTTTTGAGTTTTTTAATAGGTATAGAACGACAATATCGAAAAAGAATAATTGGTTTAAGAACGACAATTTTAGTCTCTCTTGGTGCTTTTTTATTTGTAAACTTTTCTTTTTCCGTTGGGGCTAATGATATTTCTAGAATTGCTTCCCAAGTTGTAACTGGTATTGGTTTTTTAGGAGCCGGAGTAATTTTAAAAGATGGAAAAAAAGTTCGAGGTTTAACAACTGCCGCGACGCTTTGGTGTGATGCTGCAATTGGAACACTTTGTGCTGGAGGTGCTATAAAAGAAGCAATCCTTGGTACAATTATCCTTTTATTTGCTAATACCATTTTAAGATACGTTAATAGATTTATAAATAGTATTAGTAACAATAAACATTTACTTTGTAATTATTTATTAACTATTAAAGGTTCTCAAAAAGAAATATCAGAAGTTAAAAAAGAAATTCAAGATTTTGTTAAATCTAATCAAATTGAAACTCAAAATTTAACTATAAAAAGACATTTAAAAGATACCGAATTAATTTTTAATTTTCAAATTTCTAAAGATAAAGATAATAAAATAGATATTTTAGTTGATAAAGTAAATTTAGGATATAAACCGGCTTCTTTAGAATTAAAAAAATTAGGAGAGATAACTAAAGAAGAATATGATGAAGAAATATAGAAAAGGTAGGTAAGTATGGAAGAAGAAAATTTAGATTTTGTTGATAAAAAAAGTAAAGGGAAAATAGTTGCTATTATAATTTTTATAATAGGTTTAATTTCCATCTTAGGTGGAGTAGGTTATTATTTATTTGAAGCCTCTTTAACACCCGAAAATTATTTAAAAACAGTTACTCGTACTTTGAATAGTTATGTTGAAGATACATTTGCAAGTATTCCTAAAACTATACCTCATGGAAAAGAAAGTATACAAACGGGTAATATTACTTTAAAAACGGATAATAAAGATTTAACCTATTTAAATGATTTTGCTTTAAATTATACATTGGGGTTATCTAATCAAAAAGAAGAAATGAGTTTAAATTTAAAACTTTTACAAAAAGAAAATAGTTTATTAGATGGTACCTTGAGTATTAATAAAAATAATTTATATTTAAAGTCAGATGATATATATGCAAATATTTTAAAACTAAGTACATTTAATGAAAATATCTTTGAAGTTTTACAAGAATTAGAAAAAGAAAAATATAGTTTAGAAGATTATCGTGATATTACGAAAAGTTATATTACTAATATTTTAGAGGCTTTAAAAGAAGCCGATTTAAAGAAAGAAAATGTAAGTCTAGGAGAAGTAAAATATATTTATAAATTAACTGATGAAAATATTCTTAAAATTCAAAATAAATTTCTAGATTTATGTAAAAATGATGCTAAATTAAAAGATTTATTTCAAGATAGTAAAAGTGAAGATTTAATTCTTCCTAAAGGACAAATAGAATTAGTTATTAATCGTTTTCAAAAAGAAATTATGAGTTTAAAAGCCGATTTTTCTTCTTTAAAAGTAGAAATAACGAGAGTTTCTAAAGGAGAATATGATGTTAATTCTACTATTCTTGATACTAATACTAAAGGAAAATTAAAAATAAAAGATAAAAAGATAACTTATAAAGAATATAATAATGAACAAGTAGTTAGAACATTTACTTTAGAAAATAAAGATAAAACAATTACCTTTAATTTAGTTTCTGATAATGAGATTAATATATCAATTAAAAATATTTCGGAAAATGATTTAAGAATATCTTTAAATGTTAAAGATAAAAAAGAAAATATTAGTTTTGATTTAGATGGTGATATTAAAAATACTGATAATCAACAAGAAATAAAATTTTTAGCCAATATAAAAAATAAAGAAGAACAACTTGATTTAACGCTTGAGGCTAAAACTAATTATGGTGATGATTTAATTAAAGTTGAAGATTATAGTACAGCCGTTGAATATGAAACTTTAAGTGGAGAAGAAAAAAATTCCATTACTGAGAATATTCTTTTAAAACTTTTAGAAAGTAGTCTTTTAAATAATTTAGAAGATAATGCTAATCTTTAAAGTAAGATAAGTGTAATTTATCTTGCTTTTTTCATTATATTTTTTTTATAATAATAAAGTGAGGTAAAAATATGAATGAAGATATAATAAAAATATTAGAAAATGAATTAAATATTAAAGTATGGCAAATAAATGCTGTAATTAAATTATTAAGTGAGGGGAATACTATTCCTTTTATCGCGAGATACAGGAAAGAAGTAACGGGGGCTTTGGATGAAGAAAAAATAAGAAGTATTGAAACTATGTATAAATATCAAGAAAATTTATATAAGAGAAAACTTGATGTAATTCGTTTAATAGATGAAAAAGGTTTAATGACTAAAGAATTAGAACAAGAAATTATGGCTTGTACGAAATTAGTTGATGTTGAAGATTTATACTTACCATATAAAGAAAAGAAAAAAACAAAAGCAGGGGATGCTATTAAAAATGGTTTAGAACCTCTTGCTAAAAAGATTATGTTATTTGATAATAGTAGTTTAAAAAGTATGGCTTTAGATTATTTAAATGATAATGTTAAAACGGTTGAAGATGCTTTACTTGGTGCAAGTTATATAATTGCAGAAAATATAAGTGATAATGCTAAATACCGTAAATATATAAGAATGTATTTAGAAAAAGAAGGAGTTATTAAAACAAAAGTTAAGAAAAATAATCCTGATACAAATAAAGTTTATGAAATGTATTATGATTATAATGAAAAAATTAAAAGTATTAAACCGCATCGAGTTTTAGCCATTAATCGGGCTGAAAAAGAGAAAGTAATTACTGTTTCTTTTGAGTTTTCTAAGGAATATCTTGAAAATTATTTAGAAAAGAAAGTTATTAAAAATTTTAATACGGAAAGTGCTAGTTTAGTAAAAGAAGCCATTAATGATAGTTTAAATAGACTTTTATTACCAAGTATTGAAAGAGAAATTAGAGCTAGTATTACTGATAAAGCGAATATTGAAGCGATTAAGAATTTTAGTAAGAACTTAGAAAGTTTACTACTTACGCCTCCTATTAAAGATAAAGTTGTTTTAGCCCTTGACCCAGGTTATAGAACGGGAACTAAGGTTGCAGTTGTTAATCCAAGTGGGGAACTTTTAGAAGTTGCAGTTATTTATCCAGCCCCTCCTCATAATAAAATTGCAGAAAGTGAAAAGGTTATAGCCGATTTAATCGAAAAATACCAAGTCGATATTATAGCAATTGGTAATGGAACGGCTAGTCGTGAAAATGAAAGTTTTGTTGCTAACTTAATTAAGAAAATTAAACGAAAAGTTGAATATATCATTGTCAATGAAGCCGGAGCAAGTGTTTATTCAGCAAGTCCTTTAGCAGCCTCAGAATTTCCTTCTTTAACTGTTGAAAAAAGAAGTGCTATAAGTTTAGCAAGACGTCTTCAAGATAGTTTATCAGAACTTGTTAAAATCGAACCCAAAAGTATTGGAGTAGGACTATATCAACATGATGTTCCTGTTAAAGATTTAAGTAATTCTCTTGACTTTACCGTTTCCAAAATTGTTAATCAAGTAGGAGTTAATGTTAATAATGCCTCCTTTTCTCTTTTATCATATATTTCCGGTTTAAAGAAAAATGTTATTGAAAATATTTTATCTTATAAAAATAAAGTTGGAAAAATAGAAACTCGAGAAGAATTAAAAAAAATTAAAGGTATGACAGATAAAGTATATGAACAAGCAATTGGCTTTTTAAGAATAATTGATGGTCCTAATCACCTTGATAAAACTGATATTCATCCTGATAACTATTCTGATGCTTTAAAAATTTTAAATATGGCTAATTCTTCAATAGAGGAACTGGGAACAGAAACTTTAACTAAGAAACTAGAAAAAGTTAAAGATAAATTAGAAACTTTAGATATTGATAAGTATACTTTAGAAGATATTTTAAAATCTCTTTCTAAACCTAATCGTGATCCAAGAGATGAGATACCTAAACCTCTTTTAAGAAGTGATATTTTAACAATTGATAACTTAAAACTTCATGATAAATTACAAGGAACGGTTCGAAATGTTATTGATTTTGGGGCTTTTGTTGATATAGGACTTCATAATGACGGTTTAGTTCATATTTCGAAAATTTCCAAAAATTATATTAAAGATCCAAGCGACGTTTTAAGTGTTGGAGATATTGTTGATGTTTATGTTATAGATATAAACCTAGAAAAAGAAAAGGTCTCTTTAAGTCTCTTTGATGAATAGTTGCATATTTTTTATCTTTATGTTATAATATGAAACTATCAGAGGGGAATTATTTGATGAATGAATATGAATTAAGTCTTGAATATTTTCCAAAAGAAAAAAATCTAGTTAAAAAATTAAGTTGGGGGCTATAGGAATGACTAAAAGTAATAATAAATATGATGTTTTTCATAAAAGAACAGTAAGTAATTTAAAAGATACACCAATGTTCTTGTATAGAAGAATTAGATTAATTAATTTAGAAAATAGAATGGCTGAATTAAAAAAGAAAATGCAAGGAAAAGATGCTTTAAGTGCTACTAAATATAAAGAATTAGAAACGCTTTATGATGCTCTTATAACAAGAGTTTTAATAGATAGTTCAAGTATTTTAAAATTATCTGCTAATATCACTTATGAAACCGTTAAAGATTTACAATATGTAAATTCTGAAACTTTAAAAAAATATTTAGAAGAATATAATATTTCTCCTAGTAGTTTTCATTTTTGGATTGAAAACAAAATAACAGAAGCAATTTATTTCATAGCATTATATGGAATTTTAGAAAAAAAAGGTAAAAAAATTGAAGAATTTAGTCAAGAAGAAGTGCTTACTCTTATATCTTCTTTAGATACTTCTAATTATAGTGCAATGTCTTTAGATGCTGAAAGTCAAAAACTTTTAGAAAAAATTATGAAAGTAAACTTTAATTATAAAGATTTAAGTGATGAAGAAAGAGATTTCATTGATGGTTGTCATGAAACCTATATGGATGAAGAAATAAATCCATATGTAGAAACTAACCGTGTACCTGATAAAGATGTTTTAAAAAGTAGTCGAAAAATATATTTTAAAAACTAAGAAACTTTTTGAAGTTTCTTTTATCTTGGAATTTTTAAGATTTGACCAATAGCAAGATTATTTGTATTAAGACCATTTATATTTTTAATTTCATTAACACTTGTTTGAAAATTCTTGGCAATTGCATATAAAGAGTCTCCGGATTTAACTGTATAAATAATGTAATTACCCTCATCAGAAGTTGTAACTTTCGTTGGAATTTTTAATATTTCGGCTACTTTTAAATTATCATTTTCTAAATTATTAATTTCTTTAATAGCATTGATAGTAGTGTTAAAAGTTCTAGCTATTTTATAAAGATTATCTTGTTGCTTTACAACATAATAAAAAAAGTTATTATTATCATCTTTTTCTATTTCAATTTCTTTTAGTTTAGGAATAATTAATTCTTGACCAATTGTTAAATTATTAGAAGTAAGTCCATTTAAATTTTTAATTTCTTCTGCACTTGTATTAAATTTATTAGCAATTAGATATAAATTGTCACCATTTTTAACCGTATAAATATTTTCTTTTTTTAAATAATCATAAAGGGCATTAGCAACGGCTATTCCTAAATTATCGAGGTTATTTTCTAAAAATAAATTATCATTTTGATTTTCGGGATAACCATAACTTACAATGATACTTTCATAATCTTTTGTATCTTTAATAATACTATAAAAATCCATGGAAGTATTATTCGGGTCTCTTAATTGATAATATTTTAGAATATTTTGTCCTATATTTTCAATATTTAAACTTATTTCATTTGCTAAAGTATCTCTATTTCTTAAGGCATAAATTATTTCAGCCCCTTGGTCATTACCACTTGCTAAAATGTTCGTTAAGATAATTATGTCATCATCATTTTCTATATAACTTTCTATTATTTCTAATCGTTCTTCATCATTTAAAGTTTTATCATCATCTCTTACTAAATAAGCATTAGTTCCTAAAGCCCTAAGTCTATCATAAATAATTTTTGATATTTCTAAGTTATAATCTTTTTCAATAATATTACCACTTACCGTACCATTTTCCTTCCCCCCAAAACCAGGATTAATAATAACTTTTTGCATCATATCACCTAAAAACATTTTATTCTAATCTTTTTAACTTAATTCCGATACTTTAATCTATTTCTATTAATATTTAAAATAATTCCAATAATAAACATATAAGAAATTAAACTAGAACCTCCATAACTTATAAAAGGAAGAGGAATACCTGTAATTGGTAGTAATCCTAAAGTCATACTAATATTTTGCATTTGTCCATAAAAAAGCATAATAAAGATACCTAAAATAATATATTTATCAATTAACTTAATCTTTTTCGTTGCAAGTCTTAAAATAGAACTATCAAATATTAAAATAATAAATAAAAGAAAAATACCTCCTAAAAAACCAAAATTAGCAATAAAAGTTGCAAAGATAAAATCCGTTTGTGGTTCTGGAAAATAAACAGGATTTTTATTAAAACCAAAACCTAATATATGACTAGAACCAATTGCAATTAAACTATTTTCAAGTTGAAATCCTGAATTATTAGCCCAATTAAAAATTCTATCTAATCTATAAAAAATATTTTCTCCAACTAAATTTACAAATAAATCTTTTTCATAAATATATAAAAAGAAAAAAGTACCAATTAAAAATATTAATAATAAACTTCCTATAATATACCATTTCTTATTTAAATTAGCAAAAATAATTAAAGTTAAAAGAATTAAAAAATAAATAATAACAACTCCTGTATCTGGTTCTAAAAAAGTTAAAAGAGAGGGAATAAGGGTTAAAATAAATAATTTTATTAATAAAACAAATTCTTTTTTCATATTTTTTTCTTGACTATTTTTATACTTAGTAATAATACTTGCAAGTGTGATAATTAAACTTATTTTCATAAGTTCACTAGGTTGAAAACTAATTGGTCCTATATAAAACCAACATTTACTACCATTTATAGGTATTCCAAAGATTAAAAGAGAAAAAAGTAATAAATTAATACCAATATATATTAAATAATGATATTTTTTTAAAATATTAAAACCTTTATAAGTTATAAAAATAGTAACAATTCCTCCTATAAGATAAAAAATTAATTGTTTTAAATAAAGATTAGCAAAATTATTTTTTAAAAAAATTCTTGTTGTATAAATAGATAAAATACTAATAATAGCAAAGATAATTAAAGAAAAAATAATATTTAAACTAGTACGATTTGTTTTCATATTATTATTATGGAAAGAATTAATAAATATATTCTAATTACATATTATTAAGTGGGAGTGATGTTTTGAAAAAGTTACCAAATATTTATCGAAATCCAATAGATAAAAAGGTTAAGCATAATAAATCAGTTTTTGATAGTTTAAAAGATAAACCTAATTTAAGTCAAGAAGAAGTAAGTGAAATTAATAATTCTTATAATGATTTAACAGTAAAAGAGAAAATTCAAGAATTAATAAATCAAAACAATTATATATTTAATACTAAAGTTAGTTTAATACTTGCTAATGAAGAAAAGGTTTGTAAGATAGCAGGAGTTGTTAATAATCATATTATTACTATGAATAATGAAATAATTAAAATAGATAGTGTAAAAGATATTAAAATTTTAAAATAAATAGTTATTTATCATTTAACTATTTTTTTTCTTTAAATAAATTATATTGATAGGGGGAAATATGAATTATAGTATGTTTGATGATATAGATTATTTTACAAACTTTAAAGGTAATAAAAGTTATAATAATGATAATGGACCTTTAGGTTTAGATAATTATAATGAAATGGAAACAAGTAATAAATTATCTTTATATAATCCTTATGAAGGTTATTTAAGAGGTAATTTATTTAAAAATTTATATAATGGTTATAAAAACTATCAACCATTAAAGATTAATGTTAATAGTGAAAAAGAAGAAATGATGTTAAATATTGGAGAGATATCTTTTGCATCACATGATTTAAGTCTATATTTAGATAATTTTCCAAATGATAAAGAAGCCTTAAATTTATTTAATAAATATCGTAAAATGACTAATGAATTAGTTGAAAATTATGAAAGGAAATATGGTCCTATAGATATATCAAGTAATGATATTAAAAATGTTCCATTTAGTTGGGAACAAGATAAATGGCCATGGGAGGTATAGTATGTGGGCATATCAAAAAAGATTACAATATCCTGTAAATATTAAGAATAAGGATTTACGAATGGCTAAGTTACTTGTAACGCAATATGGAGGTTCTCAAAGTGAATTAGCCGCTGCTTTAAGATATTTAAATCAAAGATATACTATGCCAGATAATAGGGGAAAAGCCTTACTTACGGATATAGCGTGCGAGGAACTGAGTCACTTAGAAATAATAGCAACAATGATTTATCAATTGATGAAAGATGCAACTTATGAAGAATTAAAAGCGGCAGGACTTGATAGTCATTATGCTGAACATAAAAAGGCTTTATATCCAACTGATGCCAATGGTGTACCATTTACCATTACTTATGTTTCAACAACAGGAGATCCTAAGGCTGATTTAATGGAAGATATGGCTGCTGAACAAAAGGCTAGAGCCGTTTATGAAAATCTAATTGATTTAACAGATGACCCCGATGTTTTAGGTCCATTACTTTGGTTAAGACAAAGAGAAGTAGTTCATTATAATAGATTTAAAGAACTATTTGATATGTATTTAGAAGAAGGTTTATAAAATTAAAATAAACATTGTAAAAAAATCTAATTTATGGTATTATGTATATAGATGAAGGAAACTTCATACAATAAAAAAGGAACACTTAATTTTAGCATGTTGAGTGTTGCCTAAATTTTTTTGCATCACCTAAGCATGTTGTTTAGGTGATTTTTTCTTTATAATAAAACTACATAAAGTAGTCCAATTAATAAAAGTAAGGCTAATGCCAAGAAAAAAATTAAAATATCTTTC
>CANRGW010000025.1 GCA_947630205.1 uncultured Bacilli bacterium | reverse complement strand
ATTTTCTAGTTGTTTTCTAATAATTGCTCCATTTGGTAGCCATAAAGGCATTCCTTTTCCAACTAAATCATTAGTTGTAAATAAATCAAGGGCGGTTCCTATTTTGCGATGGTCTCTTTCTTTAGCTTCTTCAAGTTCATGCAAATAATTATTTAAATCTTCTTCTTCTCTAAAAGCCACTCCATAAATTCTTTGAAGAACTTTATTTTTAGAATCTCCCTTATAATACGCTCCACTTACTTTTAATAATTTAAAATATTTGATTTCTTTGACAGATGCAACATGTGGACCTCGACATAAATCCGTAAAATCTCCTTGTGTATAACAACTAATTACTGTATCATCAGGCATTTCATTAATTAAGTCTATTTTATAAGGATCATTTTTAAATTGTTCTAAGGCTTCAGACCTAGATAATTCATGTCTTACAATTTTCTTACCATCTTTCGCGATTTTTTTCATTTCTTTTTCAATATGAACTAAATCTTCTTCACTTATTTTAACATCTCCTAAGTCAATGTCATAGTAAAATCCTTCTGCAATAACTGGTCCTACCCAAAATAAAGCATTAGGATATAAGTGCTTAACTGCCTGCGCAAGTAAATGAGCAGCACTATGATTTAAAATATTTAATTCAGGGTTTTCTTTAATATTTATCATTTTATCCTCCTATCTAAAATATGTTATAAAAAAAGGACGATACCAAGGAGTGCAAAGCACGGTACCATCCTTTATTTTCTTAATTCGTTAACGAGACTAAATCCCGGGAAACTCTTTCGAGTCCTATTCATAGGTAGTAATTTATTAAATATTTATTAGTTCACACCAACCACTAACTCTCTTAAAAACACTTTAATAAACCATGTCCTAATCAAAATATTTACATTGTTATTATATCATTTTTCTTTATTATGTCAAATGATTTTTAACTAGTTTTATTGGCATTACTTATTTGTTGCAATGTTTTAGCACAATCTTCTATTTCAGATGCTCCCATTAAATTACCTATGAAAATTAATAATGTTGGTATTAAATAAATTAAAATTGCAACTATTATTCTTTTACCAAATCTTTTTCCAGCAGTTTTTATTCCTTCTTTATCATCGATAAATACTACTTTTGCAAAATCAAAAGTTGTTAATACTATTAATAAAATTGGTATTCCTATATATAATACTCTAAAAATAGTATTGTTTAAAAACTCTAAAAAATCGGTTGTAAATAATTCTCTACAAGTTTTATATACTTCGCCTTCTCCTAATCCAACAACATCTAGTATTTTATCAACATTGATATAATTTTTATTAGTAGCACCATCAATCTTTTGGTTAGAAAACTGATAAGTTGTTACATTATCTTCAATTTTCTCATTTATCCAAATTGGATAATTCTCTCTATCCCCACTTTGCAAAAGTGATTTAATATCAGCATTTTCAATATTACTAATTTTTATATCACTATTGGTATTATTACTTTTAGTAAGGGTTGCTTTATAAGTATTATCACCATTTTTAATTATCCGAATTGAAACCGATGAAGAAGCATTATAATCAGCATAAGTTGCCACCAATTCACCTTGAATAGTACCAGTTGAACCCTCTATTTGAGTTTGTTCATTAGCTGGGGCTAAGTAATAATAACAATTAGAATTTTCCGTACTACCATATGTTTGGTTAATAACTAATTTCCATTCATTACATTGAAAATTATCTCCATCAATCTGAGTTCTTGTATAATTTTCTCCTAAATTACTCTTTTCATAAGTTGCTGGACAAGCTATTCTATTATTATCCGTTGTTTGAAAATAATTAAAAGTTGGATAACCTGTTTGTCCTTTAAAAAAAGTGCTTAAATGTACTTCTTTACCATTAACATTATAGTTACATTTAGTAGTACTACTATTTCCACCACTCTCACTTGATTTTACTGTAACATTCTTCATAACATCACTTGTCTTAGAAGAACTATATTTATAATACAAACCATTAGAAGGAGCATTAGTATTAAATACAAATGTATAATCCCCAGCTGGAGATACTTCTACGGAAATATAATAATTACCACAATTTTTAGAAGAAAGATATCCATTATTTGTCAAAGTATTTACATACATTTGATAACTATAAGTTTTATCCTTTATAGCTAAAGTTAAATTTGCTGGTTCATAAGCATTTTGCTCTGAATTATAGGTATATTGAATAACAACATATTTAAATACTTCCTCATTTATAGGAAATCCTAAAGAATCTTGAACTTGATTTTCATTAAATTCATAAACACATAAATTATCTTTATCAGAGATACTTTCTATACTTAAATTATTAAGTTCATCAGCTGATGCTGCTTTTGTTTCAACAATTCCAACAAAAAACATTGAAACTAATAAAATATATAAACTTATTTTTTTCATAGTCAACTCCAATTCGTCTCTATTATAACACAAAAAAAGAAATAAAAATCTTTTATTTTTTAACTAGCTTTATTGGCATTACTTATTTGTTGCAATGTTTTAGCACAATCTTCTATTTCTGATGCTCCCATTAAATTACCTATGAAAATTAATAATGTTGGTATTAAATAAATTAAAATTGCAACTATTATTCTTTTACCAAATCTTTTTCCAGCAGTTTTTATTCCTTCTTTATCATCGATAAATACTACTTTTGCAAAATCAAAAGTTGTTAATACTATTAATAAAATTGGTATTCCTATATATAATACTCTAAAAATAGTATTGTTTAAAAACTCTAAAAAATCGGTTGTAAATAATTCTCTACAAGTTTTATATACTTCGCCTTCTCCTAATCCAACAACATCTAGTATTTTATCAACATTGATATAATTTTGATTATTTGCACCATCAATCTTTTTATCAGAAAACTGATAAGTTGTATTATTTTTGCCATCAGTTATAGCATTTATCCAGATTGGATAATTATCTTTATTGCCACTTTGAAATTTACTTAAAATTTCAGCGTTAGCAATGTTAGTTACTTTATCATTTAAATTAGTTTTTCCTTCTACATCAAGTCCTTTTTCCGTTTTATAAATAGTAATTGAAGAAGAACCAGTATTTCCATATAAAGCATAGACTGCTAATCTTGAACCAGGTGAATGGGTACTAGTTGTAATATCATCCGAAACATCTTTATCATCTTTATTAACAAAGAAAAAATCACATTCTGGAAAATCATTTGTTACTGGTGTTACTACTTTATAATTTTCACAAACAAGATTAAATTCTTTTTTATTACCATTAGAATCAAATGGTTTACTAACAGATTCATCTAAAACTATATTATTATAACCATCACTTTTTCCAAAACATACATTACTGTCTCTTCCAAATGTTAAATGCCAACCAAGATTATCATCCCATTTTAAAGTAGCAAAAGCATCTATTACATTATCACTAGTTTTAATTGAACAACCTTCTTTTTGTTCAGAAGTTTTTCTTTCTTTATTAGCAATAGCAGCATATACCATAGCAACACTATTCCCATCAGGATCTTTATCGTTTTTATGCTCCCAATCGACATAACTAGCAGTCATTAAATCATCATTATCATCATCAGATTTTTTAGGTACATAGTTTACTGTAACACCAGGACCGACAAATTCAATTTGCATACTATTACAAAAACTAGTAATATCACTACCAGTATAAATTGAATAATTAATACTTTCCTTAGGGTTCCACCAATGGTTTCCTTTAATGGTTCCATTATAGACTTTAACGTCATTCCGACCACCAGCATCTACCATAAAGTATTCATAATTATTAGACGTATATGCTTTTCTATAATTATCACCTAACTCTGGCGTAACATCCGTTATTAAATAACCTGGAATATCTCCATCTTTAATATATTCAAAATAAATAACAACATAATTGTATTTCGCATCACTAGTTCCCCCATTACCACTAGATTTGTAAACACAAACTTGATCTTTTTCATACATTTCAAAAGTTTCTTTACTAATATTGTCAATAATTCCATAAAGAGGGGCACCTTGCCATGAACCAACTACTTTTGCATAAACATTTAAATCTAGAATAAAGAAAAACGTAAATATTAATAAAATATATAAACTTATTTTTTTCATAGGATACTCCTTCACTATTGTAATTATAACACAAAAAAAAGAAATAAAAATATTCTTTTATTCAAAATCCTTCAAAAGTTCATTTAATTCTTCTAAATCATCCGAAGATTTTTCAATTTTTTTATCAAACCATAAAGGTAAATTATCTTCTTTAGAAAAATTCTTAAATTCTTCTTTACTATCATTTTTAAAAACAGTTTTCTTTAATTTTTTATGTTCTTTTTTACAAACTTCCATAGCATCAACAACCGTTTCTACCTTTAATCTTTTCCATTGCCCAACAATTGTTTCTATATAATCTTTATTTAATTTTTTATTATTTACTTTTAAAACATAATCTATTAAAACATTAACAACACCAGGATTTAATTTTTGTTCTAACATAAGCGTTTCAATTAATTTTTTATCTCGATTAGTTGGTTCTGTATTACCATAACTTTTTCTTAAAAAATCATAAGGGCTTGTATTTTCAAACATATAAATCATTTTAGCCAGTTTAGAGTCATTACCAAGGGGTGTCTTTAAATAATCTGGTTGTTTATTATAAATTAAAGTTGGTAAACGACCATTATTCTCAAATTGAAAATAATTTCTTGCACTTTTCTTTAATTCATTTTTATCAATTAAACCTCTTTCATTCAAAGAACTACGAACAAGTCCTTGCATATTTAAATTATCAATTTTATATATATAAGCCAAATTTAAAATTAATTCTTTTGTTTCTTCATTAAAACATCTTTCATTTACTAATCTTTTAGGAATACTACTTATTAACAAATCAATATCCAAATTACTTTTAATAGCTAAATTTAATTTTTTATCATTTTGAATATCTTTATTATCAAACAATAAATTAGTATTTGTATTAGACGTAAATACATCTTCAAAAGAAACAGTAACATCTTCATAATCTTTAACAGTAATTCTAGGTACTTTATATTGATTTTGTAACTTTTCATATTCTAAAGAACCAATATTATTATATAAAACAATATTTAAAATAGGATGATTAAAAAATTCATAAGCACTAATTGGTGAATATAAAATATAAATATAATTATTAATCTCACCTTTTTTAAAATACGTTTTTAAAAGACCTATTCCTTCTAATTTCTTTCTCGCATCAAGAATATTATCTAATTTTAATTGCATTAAAGTCATTAAATGATGATGAGAAAATTCTTCACTTTCTAAACTTTTATTATTTAAATCATTAAAAAGGGTTAAATAAAGAGAAATAGCAGTAAAACCTATTATAGGTTGATATAAATTCGTCAATATTTTAATTTTTTCAGATGTTATAAGTCCTTTATTAAAAATAACATATTTATCTGCTGGTGTAAGATTTTCATTAATCATAAAGCACCCCCAAGTTAGTTTTTCTAAGTTAATTATAACACGATTAATTATTTAGAGACAATATACTTTACTTTTCTTTTTAAATTTATTAATTTTTTATAAAAATTTAAGGTCTACTCTAAAGTGTACAATTTGTTTTAGTTAAAATTTTAAACAAAAAGCATACACTTTTTCATGTACACTTTTATCTTACAAATTCAATTTCTAATCTCTATTATTTTATAAATACTTTAAATACAAGTAAGGCAATCATTAAAACATCTAATATCCAAATAGTTGTTAAAAACAAATTTATATAACTTGTAAATCCAAAGGAAAAAGATGGAGTAAAATTCTTAAGTTTAGCATAAATATCATTATAAGATTTAGGAGTTTCTTTGACTTTTATTTCAACTTTTTCATTATCATTTACTACTAAATTAACTGTTTCTTTTATATTAGAAAAATTACTTCTAATTTTTTGTCTTTCTTCTAAAGAGAAATTAATAAAAGAAATACGCCTTTCATCAGAAAAAGAAAAAGTATAAATATTATTAGTTAGTTCTTCTTTTAAAACTTCGGCATTGCCTTGAAACTTTTGTAACATCTCTTTTAAAACGGAAAAGAACATATCTTTAGCAATTTTAACATAAGTTTTATTACTATGATCAAATGAATAAGAGAAATTAACTTTAACTAAATTATCAATATTATCTACTTCAATAATAAGTTTACCGTTTTTTTCTTTAAGTAAATATAAATTTAAAACACTTAATAAATAACTAGTATTCATACGATCTCTCCTATTTTATTATATTAACAATATATCATAAATCTTTTTAATAGTAAATTATTATTTTCTTCTTTTTGGTTCTTTTTCAGATGTACTTTCAATTTTTTCCTGTATTTTTGTAGTATAAGTACTAGTTGGGATCGTGGAAAATATTTCTTGATTTCTCATCATATCACGCATTATTTCATCATGAAACAATACACCTGCTTTTACTCCTAAATCTAGATAAACCATAACATCAATATCTTTTAAAACTAATTCACCTAAAAAGGATGCTATTTCATGAAAATTTACTAAAGAATAATAGTTTTCTTTTGACATTTTAATATTCATTGTATAGTCTAAAATCATTGGACCAAATTTACTTTCATACATTTCCAATTGTTGCATAGCCAGTTACTACTTTAGAACCTTTTATATTAGCCGCAAGTTTTAATGAACCACTATGACATTCTTTAAACCTTTTTCGAGATTTTAATATTTCTTGAACTTTAGGATTTGATATATGTTTAGAAATCATATCGAAAGTAATAACTCTATCATAAAATCGATACTCATAATTTTTAGTTTCTTCATTATAATTTATTTTTCTTAAATCAACATTAAATCTACGCTTTAATTGGTTATTCATAAAATATTTCAATAAACTTATGAAAAGTTTTCTTTCATAAAACATTGTATAAAAACCTAAAGTATTATAAATATCTCTATTAGAACTTAGCATTTGTTCATTTAAAGGTAAATCGAAAAAATCACTAAATAACATTCTATATGTATTATTATTAATACCATCTTTTGAGGTACTGCCGTCTTCTCTTTTTAACTCCATAAATTCCCCCCCCACTTTATTTAAATTGTTTCATCTTCTTCTTGATTTTCAAGTTTTACTAAAACTTCTCTTGGTTTAGAACCATTTTGAGGTCCAATAATTCCTCTTTCTTCAAGTAAATCAACAATTCTAGCAGCTCGATTATAACCAAGTTTAAATCTTCTTTGTAAAAGAGAGGCACTGGCTTTTCCACTTGTAATAACAAATTCAACTATTTCATCATATAAAGGATCTTCATATTCTTCTTTTAAATCCGTAGTTGCATCTATTTTATCAAGATTAGCCTCTGTAATAGTATTTAAATTTAACATTTTTTCATCATAGATAGCCTTTTGTTGACTAATTGTATAATCAACAACTCTTTTAACTTCATCTTCAGTAATCCAAGCACCTTGAATACGACTAGGAGTTGACTCACCCATTGGCATAAATAACATATCTCCTCGACCAAGTAACTTTTCAGCCCCTATTCTATCTAAGATTGTACGAGAATCGATCCCACTTGAAACAGCAAAAGAAATCCGTGATGGAATATTGGCTTTAATAACACCTGTAATAACATCGGTCGAAGGTCTTTGAGTTGCAATAATTAAATGAATACCAGCAGCTCTTGCCATTTGTGTAATACGCATAATTGAGTCTTCAACTTCTTTACTAGCAACAAGCATTAAATCAGCAAGTTCATCAACAATAACTACAATATAAGGCATCTTTTTTATTTTTTCATCATCACTTAACTTTTTATTATTTCTTTCAACCATTTCATTATATGACTCGATATTTTTAACTTTCTTTTCTTCAAAAATATCATATCTATCTTCCATCTCTTTAACGATTTTAGAAAGAGCCACACTTGCCTTTTTAGGATCTGTTACAACGGGTGCTAATAAATGAGGAACTCCATTAAAAATTGATAATTCAACCTTTTTTGGGTCAACTAACAATAATTTTACTTCATCCGGTTTAGCATTCATCAAAATACTTACCAAAATACAGTTAATACAAACTGATTTTCCGGAACCAGTTGCACCGGCAACTAATAAATGGGGTGTTTTATTTATTTCACAATATTTAGGTTTACTTAAAATATCTTTACCAAGTGCTACCAATAACTTATTGCTTGATTTTTCAGCAACTAATTTTTCCATAATTTCTCTAATAAAAACTGTTGTTGGGAATTTATTAGAAATTTCTATTCCAACAGTACTTTTACCAGGAATTGGTGCTTGAATACGAATATCTTTAGTAGCAAGTGCCAAACTTATCTCTTTATCAATACTTGTTAATCTACTTAATTTAGTACCGGCTTTAAGTTCTAATTCATACTGCGTAATAGCAGGACCTACAGTTACTTCTACAACATGTCCCGTTATTCCAAACTCTCCTAATACTTCTTCTAATTTAACAATATTGCTTTCAATATCTGCTTGATTATTATTTTTAACTTTTTTAGGAGGATCAAGTAAATTTAAAGGAGGTAATTTATAATTTTCATTTAACTTAGGTTTATCATCAACTACATTTGTTACTACTTCTTCTACATTATTATCAACATTGTTATCAACAATTTTAGCAGCTTTTAAATCATTAATATTTGAAATAACAATCTTGCCATCATCATCTTCTTCATGGTCATTTATCTTAACTTTATCATGACTATCTTCTGCATTTTTCTCTTTTCGATGAGGCATCATTTTTTTACTTTGACTAACAAAATTAGAAACCAAGTCAGCAATACTGATACCAGTAATTATAAGGATACCAAAACTAATAAAAACAATATAAATTATTTTTACTCCCGATACATCAAATAAACTAGCAAAAAGACTTAAGAAAAATCCACCAATTAAACCCCCACCAATATTTTGAAAAGTTAAAGTTCGATTAGCACCTTCAACAATATCAAAAACACTCATTAAATTTGAAAAAGTTACTTTTAAAGTTTCTGAAAATCCTAAAAATCCTTCTTTTACATAAGACATATGTAAAAGCATCAACAAACCAATTATTAATATATACGCCCCAATCATTTTAGTATTAAAAAAATCAGGATATTCTTTCTTTAAAAGAATATAAAAACCCATTACTATTAAAAATATTAAAAAAATAAAATATAACGTTCCGAATAAAAAAGCGGAAAAAGCACAAATTAATTCACCACAAGGACCATATCCACATATACCTAAAATTCCAACTAATATATATAAAATACCATATAATTCATTTTGATATTGAAATTTTTTTTTAGGTTCTTTTTTATTTTTTTTCTTTGCCATGTTAACCTACTTTCTACATAATAATTATACTATCATCAAAAAAAAAAGACAAGAAATATCTTGCTTTTTAACACTTATTTTACTTAAGTATTTTTCTTGGTCCACTTTCAAAAACATTTATCGTTGAATTAAGTTTATTTTTTATTACACTATTTACATATTCTTCAGAAATTTCTTCATAGTCATCTTCCCCATCAATAAACATAGCAATATACCATTCTTGATTAGGAACCCATTCACATTCTTCATTTAAATATTCAAGCGTTATATCATCAATTACGCGAACAATTATTCCACTTTTTCTCCTATAATATTTAATCTGAATTTCTTCACCCATTTCTTCTTTCATACCATTACCTCCTTTTTACTTCAGGGTCATAATCATACCCTACGGCATTAATTGGAACAGGGACTTTAGATTGTAAAAACTTTCTTAATTGATTAGCCCTTACTCTTAAACTATGAGGGGCTAAAGTATCACGACTAACTTTATATAAAGTCCTTGTAAATCCTTCTTTAATTTCATAACCAAAGGTCGTATGAAATTGAATTTCAAATATCATATCTGAATTAAATCTTGAAGCAATTCTTACATTAATACCTTGATAATAAGGTTTTCCCCAATTATTTTTGAAATCAACAACTTCATAGCCTAAATCTTCTAAGTTGTGTAAATATTCATCAACTTGATTAACATAGCTATCATCATCACCGATTATAATTGTATAACGAACACTATCACATATATTATGAGCTGCTCTTCGATAAGAACCACCATAATCTTTACTATCAGCAATAATCTTTCTTCTTAAACTATCCATAGGTTTTAATCTTTTTTTAAATTCTGCAAAACGATTTACTCCTCCAATTGGAAGTAATTCATTTAAATCCATTGATATTGCTTGTTCGGCTCTTTTCGCTGCTTCTAAAGTTTCAGCAACACATTCATCAACACTTTCTTTATGCTTTTCATCTAATAAATCATAAGTTGAGACTTCAACTCTTTTAGGATCATTTAAATAAGCATTAACATCATCATCTATTTTCCTATAATAACTATCTGTAATTAAAGTATCTTTATCTAGCACTATATCACTCATTTCTTGACAAATTCTATCTTTATGATATATTAAATTCAAGAAAAAGTAAAGAGGTATTATGAAAGTTATAATAAACAAAAAAGAAATAAATTTAGAAATTGCTGATACCTTTTGGAAAAAATTTAAAGGGTTAATGTTTAAAAAAAATATTGATTATTGTCTTCGGTTAAAAACTAATAGTATTCATACCTTCTTTATGAAAGAAGAAATTGATGTTGTGATGACCAACCAAAATAATCAAGTTCTATATTATACTAGAAGTGTTAAAAAAAATCAAATAATTATTAAACCTCATGCATATTATGTTTATGAATTTCCAACTAATTTCCTTGAAAACTTAAAAATAAATGATTTTTTAAAGATAAAAGAGTAAAAAATGATAGAAAAATTATCTTAATTAAAGACAGTCTCTATCAATTTATTTACTCTTATTTTTTATTAACAAATTTGGTGAATTTACTATAAGTTGTATTTTCTAAATTTGTCTCGGATAATTTTTCAAATAAATTCTTTTGTTCACGACTTAATTTATCTGGTAAAACAACTTCAAAGATAATATACATATCTCCACATTTACCTGTACTTTCATTTTTAATACCTTTACCTTTAATACGTTGCTTATCATTTGTATTAGTTCCTGGTTTTACATTTAAAGTAACAACAGACTCAAGAGTTCTGATATCTTTTTTACATCCTAAAACAGCATCCGTTATAGTAATTGGAACATTTAAATAAATATCATCACCATCACGTTTAAAGAAACTATGTTCTTGAACACTAAACTCAAGATACAAATCTCCTGCTGGTCCTCCATTTCGGCCGGCTTCACCTTTACCACTTACTCGAAGACGCATTCCATTATCAATACCACTAGGTACATGAACTGTAATCGTCCGATTTTTCTTTATACTACCACGTCCATTACAAGTTGTACAACGTCTTTTAAAAGTTTTACCAGTTCCACCACAATTAGTACAAGTTGTTTTAGATAAAAAGGAACCTAAAATTGTTCTTTGCTCCGTTGTAATTGTCCCGCTTCCATGACAAACATCACAAGTTGACTCATCATGTCCTCCTTTACCATCACAATCAGGGCAACTTATACTTGTATCAATTTTAACATCTTTTGAAGCACCAAATGCAGCCTCTTCAAAAGTTAAAGTCATGTGATATAAAACATCGTCTCCTCGACTTCTTGTATTTTTTCTTCTAGCACCACCAGAAAAACCAAAGCCACCACCAAACATATTACCTAAAATATCATCTAAATCAACATCAAATCCGGAAAAATCAAAACCAGAAAAGCCTCCACCTCCGGCTCCATTATTATCAAATGCTGCATGTCCAAATTGGTCATATTGTTTTCTCTTGGTAGCATCTGATAAAACAGCATAGGCTTCTTGAACTTCTTTAAACTTCGCTTCTGCATCTGGTTCTTTACTGATATCAGGATGATATTTCTTGGCAAGTTTTCGAAAAGCACTTTTTATTTCATCATCTGTTGCATTTTTACTTACTCCCAATACTTCATAATAATCTCTTTTATTCATATTTTACAACCTACTTCCTATAGATTTCTCTAAATTCTTTAATAGTTTCCTCAAATAAATTTGCTGCATCATCAATAAATTTAGGATTGGATATATCAACATCACATACTAAAAGTTCTTCACTTGGACACATTGAACCACCTGTTTTTAAGAAATTCAAATATTTAAGACGAGCACTTTCACCTTTTGTTTCAATATCATGAACAATCTTACAAGCCGCTGATAAGCCAATCGCATATTTATAAACATAAAAATTGTAATAAAAATGAGGTATTCGCATCCATTCATATTGAATTAATTTATCAACTACAACATTTGGACCAAAATAATCTTTATTTAACTTATAATATTCTTGACTTAAATATTCACTTGTTAAAATCGTACCTTTTTCATGG